>JAYVID010000348.1:0-15511 GCA_043770525.1 Ferruginibacter sp. | reverse complement strand
AATACCTTGTATTCCTTGTGCACCCGTTGCACCTGTAAGTCCAATTGGACCTTGTGCTCCTGTTGCGCCTGTCAATCCAGTAGCACCAGTTATTCCTTGTATTCCTTGAGCACCCGTAGCACCTGTAAGTCCAATTGGGCCTTGTGCTCCTGTTAATCCAGTTGCACCAGTTATTCCTTGTATACCTTGAGCACCCATTGCTCCTGTAAGTCCAATTGGACCCTGTGCTCCTGTTAATCCAATTGGACCTTGTAAGCCAGTTGGCAATGTTAAATTAAGAATTTGATTTGGGCTTGAGCCTGTAATTGTTGCAGAAGCAGTACTGCCTGCATTTCCAGTTGTTACAGTACCAATATTTAAAATATTTGAAGGACCAGCAATGCCAGGCCTACCATTTACAGCATACAAAGCATAAGGCACACTCAATAATTCTGTATTACCAAGTACAGTTAAATTATTTCCACCTAAGGGATCTGCTTCTACTTTAATAAATTTATTGCCTGTACTCCAGTTTATATTTGAAAATACACCCGTGCTCGATTGTGCACCATTGCTACCTATTGCTATTGTAAACAAACCCAATTGATTTGTTTTTAGTAATCTAGTTTCGCTATAGACCGAAGTAGATGTTGCGCTTCCATCCAAAATTGAAATGCGCACTTTAATATTTGCATTTGGAATACCAAGACCAGCGGTATTTCGGGCTATTGCTTGGTAATTAAATTGCTGTGGAGCTTGTGCAAAAGCACATAATGAAAGAATTATAATTATTGTGCTTAGCAATACTTTGTTAGCAATGTTTTTTAATTTCATAATGTATTTTTGGGGGATAAAAATTTTATAAGTTATGATATCTATTTTCTACATTTAATTTAAGGCATTTTTATAATTTTGTATTTTCCTTTTTTTATTTGAGTCCCATCTTGGCTTTTATATTCTAATTTCAAAATATACATACCGCTACTATATTTGCTAAGATCATATTTATTAGTTTGAAAAGTGAGCACAGATATCTCATCTTCTATAATTTTTTTTCCTAAAGCATCAAACAATTGCAAATTAATTTTTCCCATCAGTAGAAGATTAATTTGCACAGCAAATATATTTGGAGTAGGATTTGGGAATACGGTTATATCACCTTCAATAAAAGTGTTGTCCATATCTTTAATGTATGGAATCATTGGTTGTGCAATTCCTTGAGTTATCAGCAATCCATTTTTTTTATCCAATGTATTTACTAAAACCATTTCACCAATAGTATAACTGATTATGAAATTACCCGCTGTACCTTGAGAAGCAGTGGCACATGGTGTTTGCAAAATTGGATTATTGTTTTGAGCAATACCTTTTTTTAATAAAAAAATAAAGCAAAAGCAACATATCATTTTATTCATCGGAGTAGGTGTTTATTAAGCAAATATACTTTTCATTGTTTTGATAAACAATACTTAATGCTTTTTTTAGCTCGTTGTGTAAAAGTATATTTACATCTAATTAAGAGTGAGCAAGAAACATATAAGTTATTTTTGAAAAAAATGAGTAATGTACAAAATAGCATTAATTAATAATTTCTTGTAGTACCCTTTATAAAAATCTATTAAAGCTAAATTAAATGCAATGCTAAATAAGTAGTAAAAACAAGGTTTAATTATGTTTATATTGATAATTTAAGAAAAAATTAATGACTATCTTTAAATAATGGCGACAAAGAAATTAGTAGTAATTGGTGGTGGTGCAGCAGGTTTTTTTTGTGCTGTAAATGCGGCTCGAATGCACCCACAACTACAAGTAACCATAATTGAGAAAACTGGAAAGTTATTAAGTAAAGTAAAAGTGAGCGGTGGTGGTCGTTGTAATGTTACACATGCCTGTTACAGCATAGCAGATATGATTAAAAAATATCCTCGGGGCGAGAAATTTCTTAAAAAAGCATTTCATCATTTTTTTACTACAGATACAATTGAGTGGTTTAATGAGAGAGGCGTAGCATTGAAAACAGAAGCAGATGGAAGGATGTTTCCTGTATCGAATATTTCGCAAACCATAATTGATTGTTTGCTTAAAGAAGCTGCAAAATATAAGGTGGAAATTGAAATGAACTCAGATATAAAATTTATTTCTAAAGAAAATGATAAATGGATCCTAGAAACTGCTATTGGAAAAAGATTTGAGACTGATATGGTATGTGTAGCTGCTGGAGGTGCACAAAAATTATCGCAAAGTGATTGGTTGATAAAATTAGGACATTCAGTAGAACCTCCTGTGCCATCTCTATTTACTTTTAATATGCCGGGCAACCCCATCACAAAATTGATGGGCTTATCTGTTGAAAATGCTACTGTAAAAATAGTGGGTGAAAAGTTGCTACAAAATGGGCCTTTGCTTATTACCCACTGGGGTTTGAGTGGGCCAGCAGTTTTAAAAACATCTGCTTTTGCAGCTTTTATTTTAGCAAACAAAAATTATGATTTTATTGCTATTGTAAATTGGTTGCCAACATACAATGAACTTACATTAAAAGATAAAATGCAATTGCTACGATTTGATATGGCAAGTACCAAAATGCAAAATAGAAATCCTTTTGATTTACCAGCCAGATTGTGGGAATATATTTTGCAAATAAGCGATGTAAAGGAAGGTACTAGGTGGGCAGATTTGCCTGCAAAGGAGCAAAATAAATTGATAAAAAACCTTTGTGCACATGAGTTTGCTGTAAAAGGTAAAACTACTTTTAAAGAAGAGTTTGTAACCGCAGGTGGAATAAAAACAGACGAAATAGAAGTAAATACCATGCAAAGTAAATTACACAAAGGTTTATTTTTTGCTGGTGAAGTAATAAATGTTGATGGTGTAACTGGAGGTTTTAATTTTCAAAATGCATGGACGACAGGGTGGATTGCAGCAAGGGGAGTAGCAAGTAATTAGCAAAGAGGGATTGGAAGTACGAAAAAAAAATGGATAGCTAGGGGAGCGAGCTCAAATAACTTATTTTTAAATTTATTAGCAGCAATTGGTTTTATTGATTTTCAAATTGTATGAACTTTAGCCATTACAAGAAAATGTTATTTTAACTTTTTATCGCTAATCTTTTATATTAAAAACAGTCTCTAAAAATTAATAAGTTGTATTTTCGTTTTCAATGAAAAAATTAGATCGATATATATTAACTCAGTATCTTATTACTTTTTTCTTTTGTCTTATTTTATTAACGGCTATTGTAATAGTAGTAGATATTAGTGAAAAAGCAGAGGATTTCTCTAAATCTAAATTGTCAAATTTTCAGATATTAACTGATTATTATTTTGGCTTTATACCTCGAATTGATGCATTGTTGTTTCCTTTATTTGTTTTTATTTCTGTAATATTTTTCACCTCTAAAATGGCTGGAAGGTCAGAAATAATAGCCGTTTTGAGCAGTGGTGTTTCATATAGGCGATTTATTATGCCTTTTCTTGCAGGAGGGCTTATACTATCTTCTGTTTTGTGGCTTGGGTATAGGTATATTGTGCCAGTGGCAAATAAAAAATGGGGTGATTTTGAAACCAAGTATATTGATGTAAATACGGCATTGGTACTAACCAATACATCTTATAAACAAAACGTATATTTTAAGTTAGATCAAAATGCTTATATCGGAATTAGAGGTTATGATACAATTTCAAAAACTGGTACTGGCTTGTTCATGCAACAGTTTAAAGATAATAAACTCGTTTATAATTTAAGGGCTACCAACTTTAATTGGGATACTGCAACTAAAAAATGGAAATTAACATCGGTATCTGAAAGACGCTTTGATTCTATAAGTGAAACCGTAACCAATAGCCCAGAAAAAAAAATGGCATATAATTTTAAACCTATAGACCTACGAAATGACAACTACTTAAAAGATCAATTGACTACACCAGATCTTGATCAATTTATTAAAAGAGAAAAAGTAAGAGGCTCTGAAATGATTAGTACTTTAATGGTAGAGCGATATAACAGAGATGCTATACCTGCCTCTGTATTTATACTTACTATTATTGGCACTGTACTTGCTTCTAGAAAAGTTCGAGGTGGAAGTGGAGCTCACATTGCATTAGGTATAGTGCTCAGCATGACTTATATATTATTTACTAGGTTCTCAGTAGTATTTGCTACGAAAGGGAGTTTCCCTCCTTTGCTTGCTGCATGGCTTCCTAATATCGTTTTCGGAATTTTAGCTTTGATTTTGTACAGAAGGGCTGCAAGGTAAATTTTTTAAGCATCTTAACATCTAGCTAAATGACGAACTTAAAAAAATTATTAGCTTATTAAAAAAAGCTATCAATTGTTAGTTTTAACACAATCAATTTTACTTTTTGGCGTTTATTAATTTAAGATTATCTATTTTCAATCTTTGTAAAATTTTTTATTTTTTATTTTATATAAATTGTTTGTTTAGATAGCTATTGAATCGTATTTTTAGGTATCGTTTAGGCGAATAAAAAACTACTACTACAAATCACTTATGACAATATTTGAGTAAATAGTAAAATAGAATTATACTTTTATAATATTAATTTTAATAAAATGGGCATTATCAAACAACGATTTAAAGAAAAAGCAGACATTGTAGGGGCAGAGATGAAAGAAATGCTGAAGGAGCATGGCGATAAAAAAGTAGGAGAAGTTACACTTTCTCAAGTATACCAAGGAATGCGTGGTATTACAGGATTGGTAACAGAAACTTCTTTGTTAGATGCGCAAGATGGTATACGTTTTAGAGGATACTCAATACCTGAGTTGCAAGAGAAATTACCCAAAGCACCTGGTGGATCTGAGCCATTGCCAGAAGCCTTGTTTTATTTAATGTTGGTGGGTGATTTACCTACTGATGAAGATGTGCACCATCTTACAAGTGTGTGGCAACGTAGAAGCCATGTACCCAATCATGTATTTGCAACCATAGAGGCATTGCCAATAACAGCACACCCTATGACACAATTTGTGGTAGGTGTAATGGCATTGCAAACAGAAAGTGAGTTTGCAAAACGGTATGCGCAAGGCATGAGCAAAAAAGATTATTGGGAAGCAACTTTTGATGATACCATGGATTTGATAGCACGCTTGCCTCGTATAGCAGCTTACATTTATAGAAGAAAATACAAAGGGGGAGAGCACATACAACCAAACGGTTTGTTAGATTGGGCTGGAAATTTTGCTCACATGATGGGCTACGAAGATGAAGGATTTAAAGAATTGATGCGCCTATACATGACGATACATGCTGACCATGAAGGCGGAAATGTATCTGCACATACTACGCACTTAGTAGGTTCTGCTTTGAGTGATCCTTATTTAAGTTTTGCAGCAGGTATGAATGGGTTAGCTGGACCTTTGCATGGACTAGCAAACCAAGAAGTGATAAAATGGATTTTTGAGTTGCGTGAGCAAATTGGAAGTGATAATCCTACAAAAGAACAAATAACAACCTACGTAGAAAAAACATTGGCTGAAGGTAAAGTAGTACCTGGCTATGGCCATGCTGTATTAAGAAAAACAGACCCACGTTTTACTGCACAAATGGAATTTGGTAAAAAGCACATGCCCAATGATCCTTTGGTACAAACAGTTTGGAATATTTACGAAGCAGTGCCACCCATACTTGGTAGCAAAGCAAAAATAAAAAACCCATGGCCTAATGTAGATGCACATAGTGGTGCATTGTTGGTTCATTATGGTATGGTGGAATATGAATTTTATACTGTATTATTTGGAGTAAGTCGTGCACTGGGTGTATTGGCTAGCCTTTGTTGGGATAGAGCATTTGGTTTTCCATTAGAGCGACCAAAATCTGTAACCAACGACCTTGTAAAAAAATGGTTGAAGGGAGAAGATGAAGTGTGGGGAGATTAAGATAGTTCAAAGTTGAAGGTTCAAAGTTGAAAGTTATAAACTCCGAAATTGTTTCGGAGTTTTTTTTGAATGGTAAGTTTATAAAATTATATTTGTAATCTTCTTGGGGGAATTAGCTCAGTTGGTAGAGCGCTTCGCTGGCAGTGAATAGGTCAACGGTTCGAATCCGTTATTCTCCACTTATTATGTAGATAATTTTTTGTTTACATATTTATGATATATTTATTACAAATATTTCTAAAAATATTTACTTTACTATTTTGTTGCAATTATTAAAATCGATCATCCTTGTAACTGTATCAAGAGATTTTCAAATTTTTATATTTGGTTGTCATTTTTAAATTCTATTCTATAATTTGCACTATGCAAATACTTCACAACTTTTCTTTAAAACCCTTTAATACCTTCGGTATAGATATTTATGCAAAATTATTTGCAGGTTTTGCAAGTGTGAACGAGTTGGAAGAAGTATTGGTTGAAAATACTGAACAGTTATTAATATTAGGAGGAGGAAGTAATATTTTGTTTACTAAAAATTACGATGGGCTTGTATTAAAAAATGAAATAGGTAGTATAGAACTTGTAAAAGAAGATGAAGATTATGTATATGTGAAAGTGGGTGCAGGTATTGGGTGGCATGCGTTCGTTTTGTATTGTATTGAAAATAATTATGCTGGTGTAGAAAACTTATCACTTATACCTGGTAATGTAGGAGCTAGCCCTATGCAAAATATTGGTGCTTATGGTGTGGAGGTGAAGGATGTTTTTTTTTCATTAGAGGCTTATAACATAAAAGATAAAAAAATAATAAATTTTACAAAAGTTGATTGTGCTTTTGGATATAGAGAAAGTGTTTTTAAAAATAAATTTAAAGGGCAGTTTATTATTACAACTGTAACTTTTCAATTAAACAAAAAACCAAATTACAACACTTCGTATGGTGCTATAGAAAGCGAATTAGAAAAGATGGGTGTGCAAAATTTTTCTATAAAAGCAATATCGGATGCGGTAATAAATATTAGGCAAAGTAAATTGCCTAATCCTGCTGTAATTGGAAATGCAGGAAGTTTCTTTAAAAACCCTACAGTTACCAACGAATATTTTTATACTTTGAAAAATAAGTTTCCCAATATTGTGGGCTATGCAGTAGGAGATAAAGAAACAAAACTAGCTGCAGGCTGGCTCATAGAGCAATGTGGTTGGAAAGGTTATAAAGATGGTGATGTAGGTTGCCATGAAAAGCAAGCATTGGTATTGGTAAATTATGGTAATGCCATAGGAGAAGAGATATTGCTTTTAAGCACCAAAATTATGGATAGTGTAAATTCAATGTTTGGGGTGGATTTACAAAGGGAGGTGAATATCGTTTAATATTATCACACAAAGTTTTGTTTCACACAAAGTTTTGTTTTACTCAAAGTAGATAAGGAAGCAAAGATTGCAAAGTAGATTTCATTCAAAGTTTTGTTTAACACAAAGTATGTAAGAATGCAAAGTTCTCAAAGTAGCTTTATTGTAAATTTGGTAAGAGAGCAAAGATTTCTCTATAACTATATCATTTTCTTCATGCATCATTTGCTTTGCAAAAAGAATCTAATTTAAAATATTTATTGACTTTTGTCAATTTTGAATAACTTATTAGTGCCTAATTTTACTCTTTATTACATTAAAAAATACTATTATGAAATCATTATTACTGCTATTCATACTAACAATAACTATTGGGACTTCTTTAAAAGCTCAAGATAAAATTTATCGCAAAAGTGGAGAACTTTTAGAAGTGAAAATCATTGAAATAGGCTCTACAGAGATTAAGTACAAAAAATTAAACGATTTAGATGGGCCAATATATGTTTTGGAAACAGACAGAGTGAAAAAGGTAGTAACTGCCGATGGGAAAGTATATACTTTTAAAGATAATTTAAAAGATATGGAAGCTTATGAAGGCCAAAAATCAAAAGCAATAAAAGTTAATTTCTTTTCGCCATTATATGGATATGCAGAATTCGGTTTCGAAAAATCTGTTGCAGTAGGTAAAAGCTATGAGGTTAGTTTAGGCTTAATAGGTATTGGCAAATCTGCACCACTTAATTTTTATAACAATAATTCAAATATCAATTCAATTACAAAAAAAGCACAATCAGGAGCATTTGTTTCAGCAGGATATAAATTTAATAAACTGCCTGATTTTATTTTTTTTGGCAAAACAAAAATGTCGCATTTAATGCAAGGAACTTATTTTAAACCTGCTTTTTATCTTGGTCATTACAAAGAAAATATTGTAATTACAAAAGCAAATATTAGCCAATCTGTTTTAGGCAAGCAAAATGTAACTTTTGGAGCCTTGCAACTAGAGTTAGGTAAACAAAGGGTTTTTGGCGAAAAATTTATTTTAGATACCTATTTCGGAATTGGATACGGGCTTGATAATAAAAAAGATACTTATCAGTATGAAAATACGAATGTTAATCTTCAATATTATGATGACAATTCTGCTTACAATTATGCAAATACTAGAGCTGGAAAAAGCCCCTCCATATCATTTAGTTTTGGGTTAAAATTTGGAATGCTAATTAAATAATTCTACCATCATTATTTTTTGCTAATAAGTAAATATGTTACTGGTTATGTAAAAATTAATTCAATCAACAAAGTTGTAAAAGAAAGGAAAGTTTACATAAGAAAATCTTTGTGAACTTTCCTCCTTTATATGCTTTGCGTGAAACCATCAATTAAAATCATCCTCATTAAAATCCTCTTCACTAAAATGCTCACTACCCATGTTGAGCATGCTTCCCATTAAATCTTTAAATGATATTTTCCCGTCAATTATTTTTTTGCTTATAAGTGAATGTGCGGCAAGGCCATGTAATATTAATTCCATTAGTAAGGCTGTTTCTTTTTCTGAAACAGTAGGGTAGTGCTTTTTAGCTAATGCATGTAAGCCACTTACTTTGTATAGCTTTACAATTTTATCTTCATCTTTCGTTTCTAAAAATAAATCTAAGGCGTTGCCATTATCAAACCAATTGGTAATGGCTTTGTAAGGGCTTTCTGGTGCTGGTTCTTTTCCTTTTCTTTTCTTTAATGTATCTGGGTCAGGAAAATATTGTTTGAATTGAGTACGGATGGCTTTTTCTAATAAGTTAAAAGATACTTGGTAAGGGCCCTCTTGCTCCCCTTCATAAACCAATTCTATTTTGCCTGTTATGGATGGAATAATGCCATTTAAATCACTTAGCCAAACATGTGTTGTATTTTCATCGTTTATGATTGCTCTTCGTTCAGCAGCACTCACTGCATTTTCATAGGCAGCAATGGTAAGTCTTGCACTTACACCACTTTTCTTATCTACAAATTCACTTTCTCTGGCTTCAAAAGCTACTTGCTCTATCAATCTTTTTATAAGATCACTTACAACTACTTTATTTTTTTGTACTTCATTTATGCTTGCTTCTTGTTCTGTAATCTGCAAAGCGGTTTCCAATGTTTTAGGATAGTGTGTGAGTATCTGGCTTTCAATTCTATCCTTCAATGGTGTTACAATACTTCCTCTGTTTGTATAATCTTCTGGGTTTGCAGTAAATACAAACAACACATCCAGTGGTAAGCGAAGTTTAAATCCACGTATTTGCAAATCTCCTTCTTCTAAAATATTAAACAACGATACCTGTATGCGTGCTTGCAAATCGGGCAGTTCATTTATTACAAAAATACATCGATTGCTCCTAGGTATAATTCCATAATGTAATACTCGTTCATCAGCAAAGCTTAGTTTTAAATTAGATGCTTTTATCGGGTCAATATCACCAATCAAATCTGCCACACTCACATCGGGTGTAGCTAATTTTTCTCCATAGCGCTTACTTTTGTGTAGCCAATCTATAGGTGTATCATCACCTTTTTCTTCAATCAAATCTATAGCATATCTACTTATTGGTTGTAGTGGGTCATCATTTATTTCACTACCACTCACTACAGGTATGTACTCATCTAGTAGCTCTACCATTTGCCTTGCCATACGTGTTTTTGCTTGTCCACGCAAGCCAAGGAAAAGCATATTGTGTCTACTTAGCAATGCACGCTCTGTATCTGGAATTACAGTATCTTCATAACCTAAAATACCAGGGAAAGGATTTTCTTTTGCTTTAATTTTTGCAATAAGGTTTTCTCTTATTTCATCTTTGATGGACTTTGGGGTGTAGCCGCTTTTTTTTAATTCGCCTAGGGTTGTTGATTGTTGAGTCATTTTTTATTTTAAATTATAATCTTTTAATAAATTCTTCAGGATTTCTTCTAATATCAAATAAGAAATGTATGTGTATGGAGTCTTCTGTTATTTCGTAAATTATTAAAAACTGTTTTACAATTTTAACTCTTACGTTTTCTTTTATAGTAACATGACCTAAAGTAGGATTCTTCGCAACCAGATTGATTGCCTCTTTAAAAAGTAAATTTAACTTTTTACTATATGTGTTAGACTTATTTCTTTTAATCCAATAATCTAAAATTTCAATTTTATCAGCTTTAGCATTGGCTGACCAAATTATTTTTCTAACCATTCGTCTATTTCTTTATTTACATCATGGTCTGTAAAATAATTACCATCTTTAATTTGTTGCTGAGATTGCTCAATGCTTAAAATTTGTTTGTCTGACAAAGAATAAAACTTTTCTACTTCTTCATCTTTTTCAATAAAGCTATAAATATCTTCTAATAAATCAACATCATGTGTGATGCTAATTTTATCTATCAATTTTTGTTGTAATGCTGTTACAGACATGATATTTTTTATTAAAGTTAACCATTATTTTAATACACCGTCTTTCTCTTCCCACTTTCAAAGTCCCTAAATATAAACGCCCCTAACTTATCTAATGATGCAAAAAAAGCCTTACCATTATTGGTTTCTGTAAACTCTTGTACAAAACGTTGTAAGTAAGGGTCACTCGCTATCATAAAAGTAGTAATAACAATTTTTGCTTTCTTACATTGTGTAGCAAGGCTCATGCATCTAGTAAGTATTTTTCTATCTACACCAAAGCTATTTTTATAATATTGCTTACCTACTTTTAAGCAAGTAGGCTTACCATCAGTTATCATAAAAATTTGTTTGTTGGGGTTACGCCTACGGCGAAGAATATCCATAGCTAATTCTAACCCTGCTACAGTATTGGTATGGTATGGGCCTACTTGTAAGTAAGGCAAATCTTTTATTTCTATTGGCCATGCGTCATTACCAAACACCACAATATCCAACGTGTCTTTAGGGTATTTTGTTTTTATCAATTCAGCCAAAGCCATTGCTACTTTTTTAGCAGGGGTTATTCTATCTTCTCCATACAAAATCATAGAGTGAGAAATATCAATCATCAGCACAGTAGAAGTTTGTGATTTAAAATCTGTTTCTCTAATTTCCAAATCATCTTCCTGCATTTGAAAACTATCTATTCCATGGTTTATTTGTGCATTGCGAATAGAGGATGTAAAATCTATCTGCTCCATGCTATCGCCAAATTGAAAAGGGCGAGTTTCAGGATTTATTTCATCCCCACCACCAGGTTTAAATGTTTGGTGATTGCCTGTTCTTGATTTCTTTAGCTTTCCAAAAATCTCTTCTAAACTACTTTTTCGTATTGTCTGTTCCGTTTTTGCTGTAATTTTTATTTCACCTGTTTGGTTGTTTTCATCTATATATCCTTTACGCTTAAGATCTTCTAAAAAATCTCCCATGCCATATTCATCATTGGTCATTTTGTATTCTTTATCTAGCTCATTCATCCATTGCATAGCTTCGCTAAAATCGCCACTTGTATATGTGAGTAATTGCGTAAACATTTTCATGAGCTTATCAAAACCACTTGGCTCATCATCTTTTGGGTTGTATTTTGAAAAGTTATGACCTAGCATTTTTTTGAAATTAGATAGTTAGATATTAGACGTTAGATATTAGACGTTAGATATTTTATTTTAGACATCTAAATTAAGCCACAAATTATTTGACTTAATATATTTTTATTACTGACTTTTATAACTTATAAAATTGAAATCTTGAACAATCCATTCCACTTCAATCTTCGCAAACTTTGAACTTTGAACCTTGAACCTTGAACCTTGAACCTTGAACCTTGAACCTTGAACTTTCTTCTCCAATGCAATCTACGAAACTATAACGCTTTTGGTTGCAAAATAAAACCCCACATTTTGGTGCAGGGTTTTATTTATAGTAAATACAATGATATTTTATTTTTGAGGATTTGTTGGTAACCCTTGTGGGGTTTCAGGGTTTTGTTTTTGTGCATTAAAACTAGCCTCCATTTGCAACAATCCATCTTTCAATTGTTTATTTCTTTCTTCTTCTCTACCCAAATTTTCTCGTTTGTTATCTGGCAAACTTTCATAATATTCAGCTTGTTGTACCATGTCTTTTTTTAAAGCATTGCTTATTTTATTGGCAAGGGTAGTATCGCCTGCTTTGTATGCTGCTAAAACCAATTGAAACGAAAATTCATTTTGTTGTTGGTATCTACTCGCCATGCCATAAGGCATATTGCTTTCAAGCATCATTTTATCACACTTGTTAAGCAATTGTTTTGCTTCTTCTTTTTTATTGCCATCTGCCAATGCGCCTGCTGCTTGTGCATACGCCAAACGTATAGAATTTAAGTGCCTTCTATTTTCTTCATCAAAATAAACCCCCTTTTTCTCTGCGCTACCAAAAGCAAATTTTTTCATCATCACATCCATTACTCTTTCTTTATTTACATCACTATTAAGCAACGGTACAAGTCTGTGTGTAAGTCCATCTTGGCGTAGGTATTGTCTAAAACCAAGGTCTCTATATTCGCTTGTAAAATAAATAGGACGTTGCCATTTATTTGCCGCAATGATGTTTAAAATAGCTGCATCATTTTTATACAAATAATTTTTTGGTATTTCAAATTGTAATTGGCTTACAATACCAGTATCAGTTGCATTTACTGTTTTGTTGTCTTTTACTAATTTTAAATCTACGGGTACAAATACTCGCTTGCTAGGAAACACATTCATGCTACTTCCATCTCTACCCATTTCCATTTTTTGAATATCGTCACTACCAGCATAATCTTTCATCATGGTATACAAATCCATTCCTACATTCGGGTCAATGCCAGGTTTTGGAGAATTATACACTACATCTCTATTAGATCCTCTAATTTGTTTAGGAGTCCATATTACATCTATAGGATCGCTTTGGTTTACTTTGTAGCGTAACTGGTTTATATACCAATCGGTACCTAATAAACTAGTATTTATTATTCTTATATCTGGTCGTACTCCTAATACCTCCTGTGTATACCAAAGCGGGTATGTATCATTGTCACCAAATGTAAATAAGATGGCATTTTTTTCACAACTTTCTAAGTAGTTTGTAGCCAAGTCAGGTGCCATTGTTTTTTGGCTTCTATCATGGTCGTCCCACTCTTGGCTTGCCATTAAAACTGGTACTGCAAGTGTACAAACAACTCCAGCTATTAAGCCTGCATTGCTTTCATTTTTTACAAAGCGTTGAAATAATTCTCTAACCTGTAATACACCTAAACCTATCCATACCGAAAATGCATAAAACGAACCTACAAATGCATAATCTCTTTCTCTTGGTTGGTTGCCTGCCATGTTTAAGTACAATGCAATGGCTATACCAGTAAAGAAGAATAATAAGAAAGAAACCAACGCATCTTTTTTATTATTATTAAATTGAAATATAAAGCCCATTATTCCTAAAATAAAAGGCAGCATAAATAACTTATTATTTGCTTTGCTATTTTTTAAAGTATCAGGCATTTTGCTTTGGTCACCCAAGCGCATTTGATCGTAAAAGCCAATTCCAGTTTTCCAGTTTCCATCTCTTACATTGCCCATTTCAGCCCCTTGTACATCGTTTTGCTTACCTGCAAAATTCCACATAAAATAGCGGAAGTACATCCAATTCATTTGGTAGCTCATAAAGAAACTAAAATTGTCTCCAAAGTTGGGTGTACGGTCGTAAGTACCTTCTTTATCTTTTCCTATGCCCATAAAATTTGCATAATAATCTGCCCTGCCTTGGTCATTGCTCTGGTCCCACATGCGTGGAAAAAAATGCTTGTCTGCATCGTCATATACATATTCTACCTTCTTACCTTCTTTTACATATTCATCACCTGCTTTCACATAAGTGTCAGTAACTTTACTATCTATAGGTTTTGCAGTAAAGTCTTGTCCATATAAAATTGGCCAATCACCATATTGCTCTCTACTTACATAGCTCATAAGGTTTACAGGGTTATCTACTTCACCCATATCTACTGCTGTATTTGCATTGCTTCTTATTAAAGTAGTAGAGTACGATACAAAACAACCCAACATAATAAAAGCAAAACACCAAATACTTAATTTTACTAATTCCCATTTTTTGTATGTAGCAAATCTTACGCCTAACCAACACAATGCACCTATCAATACAAAGAAGAAAATAAAGCCTGAGAAAAATGGCAAACCAAAATCATTTACAAACGTAACATCAAAAGTGCCAGATCCTTTTACGGACCATTGTATTAAAGCTTTTTGAGCAAAACCAGTGATACAAACACTTACAAGCAATGCTATAACGGTACTCCAAGCTGTAGCCTTATAACGCTTATAAAAATATACCATTACTATTGCTGGTATAGTAAGCAAGTTTAATAAATGCACACCAATAGACAAACCCATTAAAAAGAAAATAACAACAATGTATCTATCTGCTCTAGTAAAACGAGCTTTAATACCCTCTGCTTGCTCAGCAGTTACTTCGTTTTCCCACTTAAGCATAAGCCAAAATAATAAACCTGTAAAGAAAGATGACAATGCATACACTTCACCCTCTACTGCACTATACCAAGCTGTATCAGAAAATGTGTATGCCATAGCACCTACAAAACCTGCAGCCATAATTGCAATAGTTTGGCTAGTGGTTGTATTATTATTAACCACTGCATTTTCTACAGATTTAAATAAATTTATACGAGTAGTACTGGTAACTAATTTTTTTGCAAAATGAGTAATTGTCCAAAAAAGCATAAGCGAAGTAAACCCACTTGCAATAGCACTCATAGCATTAATACCCGTTGCAGCATTGGGCGCATCAAAAGGGGCCATAAACAATCTACCTATTAATACAAAAAACGGTGCACCAGGTGAGTGAGGTACTTGAAGTTTAAAAGCACTTGAAGCAAACTCTCCACAGTCCCATAAACTACCATTTTTTTCCATGGTTAAAAGGTACACTGCACATGCAATGAGGCATACTATCCAGCCTGTAATGTTGTTAATGCGTTTATAGCTCATATTTTAGTCAATTATGGTCGCAAATATAGGGATGTTTGGGCGTGAGCGGAAGCGTAAAACCGATTTTTGCAAAACTTTTTGTCATAAGTAAAGTTTATTGCTAATAATGGAGAGAAAAGGGGGTGCCAAAACAGTAATTTTTTATTTTTTGAATTGAAAATGGTACTGTCTTATTTACTTTTAAAACTTTCTTTGTGTACACATTTATATTGGCCCATTTGTCTTAAATATTGCTTACCAAATTGTGTTAAAAAGCGAACAGGTATTTGCTCCCCCTCTTTATTAC
>JAYVID010000347.1:0-9165 GCA_043770525.1 Ferruginibacter sp. | reverse complement strand
TGTAAATGATGATAGAATAATATCTATAGACATAAACACACGGGATATTTTGTGGGAACTTACAGATAAAGAGGTGCAAGGTAGTAGTGGTTATGAACAAGTTTTTGATGGTTTATTTTTTCGTAGTACGGTATTAGGTAATATTATACATGTACTATGTCATACTTGTTATATGCAAATAAATATTGTAACAAGAGATGCCAAAATAATAAAAGATTTAAATGAAAACAATTTAAACATAAAAGATATTGTATGTTATAGTCCTACTTTATATAAGAATAAATTTTATTTTTTATTTCAACGAGACAATGGCAGGTACCATGTAGTAAACGAATTTGGAATTTTTAATACAGATACCTGTGAGCTAGCGCAAACCATAAAAGTAGCCTTACCAAAAGGGCATTCTTTGAATTCGAATCCAATTGTAGATGATAAGTATATTTACTTAAAGGATAGCGAAAATGATTTGTATATTTTTAGTGAAGAAGCTGTTGATGAAGCTGAATTAGCTATTTTTAAAACAATAGAAAATACCAATACAATAGAAAATATTATGGAAGAAAAAGAAGAACAAGTACCACAAGAAACTACATCTGAGGAGCTAGATATTTTTGACGGTATAATTAGCCCTAGTAGTTATTTTATAGATGTACCAGATTGTATTACCCAATCGTCAGACTATAAAAGCACCATTGAAGATGCTTTTAAACTTACAGATAGTGTGTTAGTGCTAAATGCATACAGTTCTAAAGAAGTAAACAATACCTTTATTTTAAATATTACCGTAAATGCTGTAGAAGAAATATTTACAATACCATTTACCAGTAAATATGTAGAAGGAGCAGCACTAGTATCACAAATGAATATATTGTTAAACAAGTATGGCAATACTACCACAAAAAAGTTTGTAGAACTTACAGGCGATGATGTAGATTTTGGTATAGCATTTATAACCGAAGAAGAAAAGCTATCATTATTAGAAGAAGGGTATATTTGGGAAGTGTAGGTTTTTGAATTGCCTAAGGCTTTTTTTTTAAAAATGGTTGCTGTCTTCACAAACTATATACCCGTTTGGCACTTTTTTATCATTTAAAAAGTATCAATAAAAAAAACTATGTATTGGTTCATTGGTTTAACAACCGATACATGAAAAATTGTAAAAGTTTGTTGGTTTTTTAGAAAAATCGGAATTTCCGATTTTTATCATAGAGCCCTCATTATTAAGTTCTTTTTCTTCAAAAATATTTAAAATATGTTCATTAATGGTGGAACGAGATTTTTGAAATAAATCACTCATTTGTTCAATTGTTAACCAAACAGTTTCATTTTCTAAACGAGTTTCTATTTTTGTTTCGTCATGTTCTGTTTGGTAAATGATAATATTGCTTTCCGACATCTCTAAATAATTTAGCTTGAAGATAAAGTAATTTATCTAAAAATGCAACCAATTCACCTTAAAACCATTTTTAGAATATTCCAATGAAGGCATAGGGAATTTAAAAACATTGAGAGCAGTTAGTAGCATTCTAACCCCTCTTTTTTTTGTTTTTATTTTAGACAAATCTATATCTGGTGCAAGATACCACTGGCGGTAACGTTGTATATCATTTCTGGCAAAAGTTATATTTCCTAATTTATCTCTACCAATATTATCGTTTGCACCAAACATACCTTCTGCACCTGTGCCAACGGCTACACCAAGCCATGCAGGTACACGACTTTTTGGAAAAAACGATTTTATGTTTGCACTAAGCCAATAGGTTTGTCCATTGTAATCTTTTAAAAAACGCTCAGGTTCACTTTTGCCAAATATTACTGTGCTTCTTGCATTTAAAGTAGGATCGTCATAATTTTTTTTATGAAAAGAAAATTTAAAACGAATGCGTTGTTCATCCCAAGCCAATTCTTGTGCAGTAAATATTCCACTGCCCAAAATATTTGCACCAAAATCTCCCCAACTCCAGCCCCATTCTGCACTGTAGCCATCAAGCACTTCTATAATAGTTTGATATGCTGCTCCACTGAGCCCACCATATACTATTCGCTTTTTTCTAGAAATACCAGACCAACGCCACACCTCATAGCTGGCATTGCTTTCTGCATAAGCACTAAGGGCATGCCCTATTTTATCTATTTGCAACCACTCGCCATTATCATCAAAACTATGCATTTTACTTTTTGGAAAACCGCTGTACCAGGCTGCACTTAACCCATACATAATAGCACCATAACCTACTACATTTGCGATGGCTACAGTTTTTATGCGCTTTTTGTTGTATGGGTATTGGAGGTTATTTTGTTGGAAGTTGGTTGATTGGTTGATTGGTTGATTGAGAATTATTTTTGACTTTAAACTTGTATCTACATTTGAAATTTTTACAACTGAATCTTGTGCAGAGGCGCATACATAAAACAGCATAGCTAAAAAAAAGCTGAATAAAGATTTACAAATTGAAGTGAGTGACACAACGATGATAATTAAAGATTAAATGTTTGTTGCCAAAAAACAAAAATATGTGTAATAATATTGATTTACGAATAATGAGGTAATAATGATTTGTAAACAAGAAGTTAAGCTAAAATCTCCTTTTTTATTGATTGCCAAGTATAGGATTTATTCAATCCTTTTCTATGATTAGACTTCCTGTTATCAAGTTCAGTTTTTATTTCGTCTGTAAGTGCAAACTTATTTTCTTCCACTTTATTTGATACAAAAATATTAATGGCTTCAAGAAAATTTTTATCTTCAATTTCCTTTATTCCTTTAGTTATTTTTTGCTTTATGAGCAGGGTTGTCATAATAATTTTTTTGTTTTGTGAAATTACAATTAATTTCCCTTTTAAAATAGAAATTTATGAACGCTACAGCAAAGCTGAATATTGATAATTGGTTGGCAGGAAATTACGAACAATCGTCAAAAGATGAAATAATTCGATTGCAAAACGACAATCCAACCGATTTGGAAGACGCCTTTTACCGCAACCTAGAGTTTGGTACCGGAGGACTTAGAGGCATTATGGGCATTGGCACCAATCGTATAAACAAGTACACTATTGGTATGGCTACGCAAGGGTATGCCAATTATTTAAAACAATGTTTTGGTAATGATGTAAGTGTGGCTGTAGCGCATGACTGTAGAAACAATAGCAGAACTTTTGCAGAAATTACGGCCAATGTATTTGCAGCAAATGGTATAAAAGTATATTTGTTTGAAAGCCTACGGCCCACGCCTGAGTTGAGTTATGCGATACGGCATTACAAATGTCAAGGAGGTGTGGTATGCACTGCAAGCCATAATCCAAAAGAATACAATGGCTATAAAGCTTATTGGGATGATGGTGCACAAATGGTACCGCCACATGATAAAAATGTAATTGTAGAAGTAGAAAAAATTGCCAATGTAGATGATGTAAAATGGAGTGGTGGAGAGCAAAATATTACTATTATTGGTAAAGAAATGGATGCTGTGTATCTTTCTATGGTAAAGGGCTTGAGTGTTTATCCTGATGTATGTGCAGCACAGCACGATTTAAAAATTGTTTACACACCTATACACGGCTCGGGTATTATGCTTGTGCCCGATGCATTAAAAATGTTTGGGTTTGATAATGTGCATATCGTGCAAGAGCAGGCTACGCCTGATGGTAATTTTCCTACAGTAAATTACCCTAACCCCGAAGAGCAAGAAACCATGAGCATGGGGCTTGCACAAGCAAAGGCATTGGATGCCGATATTTTGCTAGGTACAGATCCCGATGCAGACAGAGTGGGTATTGGTGTGAAAAATGATAAAGGAGAGTGGATATTAATGAACGGGAATCAAACAGCATTGTTGGCTTTTAATTACATGATAGAAGCTAGAAAAGCAAAGGGTATAGCACAGGCAAATGATATGGTGGTGAAAACAATTGTTACCACAGATATGATAGATGCTATTGCCAAACGCAATGGCGTAGCATGTTACAACGTACTTACGGGTTTTAAATGGATAGCATCACTTATTAAAGAAAAAGAAGGAAAGGAAAATTATATAGTGGGCGGAGAAGAAAGTTTTGGCTTAATGATAGGCGATAAAATTAGAGATAAAGATGCCGTGAGTGCAGTGGCATTAATTTGTGAAATGGCTGCATACGAAAAAAATAAAGGACGCTCTTTATTTGACAAACTGATAGACCTATACATTGAGTACGGTTTTTATAAAGAGCATTTGGTAAGCATTACAAAAAAAGGAATGAATGGGGTGGCAGAAATTGCTGCAATGATGGAAGGGTATAGAAATAATCCGCCACAAACTATTGGAGGAGCAGCTGTGAAAAATTTATTTGACTACGAATTGCAAAAAGGTAAAAATTTACAAACAGGCGAAGAGTGGAGAATTGATTTACCCAAAAGTAATGTGCTACAATTTGAACTAGCAGATGGTACAAAAATATCTGCAAGGCCAAGTGGTACAGAACCAAAAATTAAATTTTATTTTAGTGTGAATACCCCACTGGAAAGTGCTGCAAACTTTCATGATACAGAAAAAGTATTGGATAATAAAATTGAGCGTATCATAAAAGAAATGGGATTGTGATTTTTTTGATGCCACGAATGCACGAATGGGTTTAAAATTTTATTCGTGCATTCGTGGCTAATTTATTTTTTAATTTTGCATTCATGGTATCTATAAATTTATTAGCCTTCTTTTTTTATCTTTCAACCCACAAATGAAACTATACGACGATACTTACCGCCACAAAGGCCTACGCAAAAAATTACTAGACCTTCTTAGAGAAAAAGGTATTACAGATGAAAATGTATTGAATGCCATGAACAATATTCCACGCCATTTTTTTATGGATAGTGCTTTAGATAATATTGCTTATGAAGACAGAGCTTTTCCAATATCTGATGGGCAAACGATTTCGCAGCCATACACTGTGGCTTACCAAACACAATTGCTACAAATAAAACCCAATGATAAGGTTTTAGAAATAGGTACCGGAAGTATTTACCAAGCCACTGTATTAGCAGAGCTTGGTGCAAAAGTGTTTACTATAGAAAGACAGAAAAATCTTTTTGTTAAAACGAAAACTTATATTTTTAAAAATAAATACATCAACCTAAAGTTTTTTTATGGCGATGGTTTTGAAGGCCTGCCAACGTATGGACCTTTTGATAAAGTAATTATTACCGCTGCTGCCCCATTTGTACCGCCGAAGCTTATGCAGCAATTGAAAATAGGTGGCTACATGGTTATACCTGTAGATGAAGGTGAGCACCAACGTATGAAAAGACTTACAAAAAAGGAAGATGGAAATTTTACTGAAGAAGTATTTGAGAATTTTAGTTTTGTACCGATGTTGGGAGGGAAACAGGGTTGAAGGTTGAAGGTTCAAGATTCAAGGTTCAACGCCCAGTGTCTATGTTTTTGTGTGATTTTTTTTACTCACACTATATTGATTTATTCTTTAAAGGGATGTTTAATGTTAGTTGAAGCGCTTGAATTTAAAAAACTTTGAACCTTCAACATTGAACTTTTAACTAATCTCTAAGCCTATCTTCTTCATCAACAAACTTGCATTCATATTTGTGCAAACGCCATCTTTTAGTTTGTAATCAAAAAATAATTCTTCGCCTTTGGTTTGTGCATCAAAATGAAAATTGTGTATATTTTTTGGATATTCTTTTTCTAAATTTGCCAATGCTACATCATGTGTGGCTAAAATAGCTGCTGCTTTTTGTTTGATGAGTTGGCGTATGAGTGCTTCTGAACCTGTGTGGCGGTCTAGCGAATTGGTACCACGCAAAATTTCATCTAATAACACAAATACTTTTTCGCCTGCATTTATTTTTTCAATTACCGTTTTAAGTTTTTTTAGCTCTGCATAAAAAGTAGAAGTGCTTTCTTCTAAATTATCGGCTATGCGCATACTACTGAGTAATTGAACAGGCGAAAGCTCGAAAGTTTTTGCGCATACTGGAGCACCTGCCATAGTGAGAATAACGTTTATACCTATGCTACGTAAGTACGTGCTTTTGCCTGCCATGTTGCTGCCTGTAACGAGCATTATTTCGCCTGCAGTTTTAATATTTATAAAATTATTTACTCTTTTGTTTTGATGAATGAGCGGATGCCCTAGTTCTGTTGCTGTTATTGTAAAATGATTTTCTTTTAATGTAGGGAAACAATATTTAGGATTATTAAAGTGCAATGTAGCAAAACTATGTAGTGCTTCAAATTCGGCTAAAGTATCAAACCACAATTGTACATCGTCATCATTTTCTTTTTTCCATTTTTCTAAATCTAACACTTGTTGCAAATTCCACATGAGGAAAATATTTAGTGGTATAGCAATAACAATATTGTACCGTAAATCAAGTCTATCTAAAATCTTTTTAAGTTTTTTTATTTTAGATGATGCTGTTATATTTTGTTTTTGTAAATCTGTTTTTAGTTGTTGCAATAGGGGAGAAGCGAATTGCTGTGTTTCAATATCGGCAATGCTTTTGGAAAGAATTCCTAAATCATCAACCATTGTTGAAAGTATATTGTGCAATGGTGCTACTACTTTATTTATTTGGTAAGCAATGGCAAGAAAAATAAATAGAAATAAATACCAAAGTTGCTCTGTAATGATATCAAAACTATATAATACTGTAATGCTGCAAATGATTATTGGTAATAACCAACGTAGCCATTGCCATGGTTTAAATTGTAAAAATAAATTTGGTTCTTGTAGCCAATGTTTTATTTTTTCTAGCGTAATTTTTTTGATGCTGCTTTCTTTGCCTATAGCTTGTAGGTTTTGTCGCCATTCGTTTTTTGTGGCTAGCTCTTTTACGGCAGCTTGTCTTTGCAATATCGTTTCTGTAATAGTAGGGTATAGTAACCAAGCTGCTAATTTTTCAGCGCCCAATTCGGATGTTGTTCTATTTAAAAATTGGTATAAAGATGCTCTTCCAAATACATCCATATCGTTTGCATAAAAATGATCGTGGGGCGTGAATTGTGCGCCGTTTTCAAATTGTGTATAATTCCCTTCTATGGCTTTTAGTTCATTTTCATTAATGGTTATAAGAAATTGAGTATGTTTTATAGCTGCCCTGTTTGCAAGGTCTTTATGTATTAACCTTATAAATAAAACAGCAAGCACAATGGCATTTGCTATAGCATAAGCTTTTCCGAAGCTCCATAAAAAATAAAATGCGGCAATTATGCTTAAAATGGTGCCTAACCTTAAAATACCCAAACATGATTTTCTTTTTAGTAATTGTTTTTTATTTTCGGATAATGTAAGAATTCTGTTATTGTAAAATTGTGTTGCATGCATGCGGTAAAAATAATGTAGATTTTTTAAAGTTTTGATTGTAAGATTGTACCTTATTTTAAAAATACCTGAAAGTTAAAGTATGAAGTGTACTTACTTTCACGCTGGTGCATATTTTGGATGTTGTTTAGTTCTGCAATAGTAAATAATATCTCAATACTTTGCTAACTTAAATTAAAGCATTTATGAATTTAATAAAATAATATTCAGCATAAAATGGGGCAAAGCGACATACTCAAATAATTTTAGCATTTATTAACATAAAAGATGTCGTATTTTTGCATTGCAGTCAAAGAAATGAGGAGTTAGATATTCTTAAATCTAACATCATAAATCTTTAATCTAATTGGGGACGTTTTGGTTTTGACAGCATAGATCTTTGCAGGTGTAAGCATGTAGTGCGTTGCGTTATTAGCACTTTAATCTGAAAACGAAAAACTCAAATGGCAATACTTCGTATGCCATGGCTGCTTAGTCGATAGACTAGTAACCATTAGGGCCGCCGAGCAGGTTTTATTACTGCCAAGTTCCGCCGCCGACATCAAAAAAAAGTGATATGCTACAATGGTATGTTGTGCCCATTGTTTAAGACTATCTTCTAAGGAAAAAATTGGTTTGTTGCGTTCCGGTATTTTCTCGAAAATTAATTCGTAAATAAACATGTAGAAAGCTTGCGGCGAATATGTTTGGACACCGGTTCGAGTCCGGTCGTCTCCACAAAAGCGGACACAGAGAAATTTTCTTCTTTGTGTCCGCTTTTTCCTTTACCCAAAACCCATGCTAGTTGTGAGATGTAGGAGAAAACGCTGTTTACTCTTTCGGTTCGAGATTCATCTTTTTTACGGTTATAACGAATACCGTCAGGAAACACTAAAAATTGTATTTGTTGTTTTTGGTGATAGTCTGCGCAAGTCCATAGAGTATTGAGTTTGGAAGAGTAATTGATAGCCCTATCAATACATTTTTGAAGGTTCGAGATACTGTTTGATGAATTTGCCAATTCCTTTTGTAAAACTGTTTTTTCTTCTTTAAATCTACTGCCATATTTGGTAAACATTGTATTGTCTATTTCTTCATTAATGAGCCTCTCCTCTAGGCGTTCAATTTTTTTATCAAGCTCTGTTATTTGTTTGCTCAAAGTTTTAGAAGTATCAACTTTATCTTTATTGAGTTGGTTGTAGGTAATGGTCATTTGAGTTTTAATAATCTCACTTAAACCATTCGCAGTTGGTAGCTTATAATGGTCTAACATGGCTTTGAATGATTCGTGAAGCGCATCTGCTCTTTTATTGCAACAGCAACCAATGGTATCACATTTGTAATAATATTCTTGATTTTTTGTGGCTTTATAAGCAGTTAAATATTTCCCACAAACATCGCAGCTAATAAATCTTTTAAGAGGTACTTCTTCATTTATCGGTTTCATCGAGTAGCCATGTTTTCTTTTATTAATGATACCATTTACTCGCAAAAACAATTCTTTTGAAACAGCCTTTTCTTGAATACCTTCCACCATTTCACCTTCTAAAGCATTGTGAGCTATAATGCCACAATAAAAAGGATTACGAAGTAAGTCCGTAATCCTTCTTTTGTCAATCTTCCAACCAACGCTATTGAGCTTTTCTCTTATTGCATCATTTGATAAACCTTCAGATTTCCAAATAAATGCTTTTTTAGCAAGCTTTCCTTTTTCATTAAGAACAAATTCTTTTTTATCACCCTTACCTACAGATTCATATCCAACAGGTAAAATTGAACACCAAACCCCACTCATTAATTTTTCTTTAACCCCTGCCATACACTTCTCCCTCCGAAGCTGATTATCGTATTCGCTAAAAATAAATTGAATAT
>JAYVID010000346.1:0-15795 GCA_043770525.1 Ferruginibacter sp. | reverse complement strand
ACCATATCAGCCACAGGTATTCCTTCTGTAATACATACTATCAAAGCAATGCCAGCTTCTGCAGCTTCCATTATTGCATCTGCAGCAAATGCTGGCGGTACAAAAATTATACTCACATCTGCACCAGTATTTTTTACTGCATCAGCAACGGTATTAAAAACTGGACGCTCCAAATGCTGTGTTCCACCTTTGTTTGGGGTAACTCCACCCACCACATTTGTACCATATTCTATCATTTGTGTAGCATGAAAACTACCCTCAGTACCTGTAAAACCTTGTACAATTACTTTCGAATTTTTATTTACTAAAACTGACATGTATTTCGTTAAAATTTGTGAATTGCAAATATAAAGTTTAAAGTTGAAGGTTCAAAGTTGGGGTGTGTTTAATGTAGAAAGGGTTGCCAACCTTTTTTTAAGGTTGGCAACCCTAATCCTAAAAATGTTATCAAAAGGTTTTTTCTTTGGGGCATTTGGGCAGAAGCTAATAATTGAACTTCAGTAGCGGCTATTCGCTATTACTCCGCCACAAACCCACGCACAAACCTTCAGCGGGGTAGCCGCTGCTATCCGCTGCTCTTCGCCAGTTGAAACACTATTTAGCTTTTATTATGTGCTAGATTATGTGCTAGATTATGCAATAGATTTTCTCGAAAGTAAAAATTTAAAACACTCATTTTTTCTTTGGGGCTTTAAATGCCAATTCATACTTTTCTATCCAATCCTTTACCGTCATTTTACTTGCCAGTTCACCAATCAATTTAAAAGGAATTTGATCCATTTTTTTATACCTCATACAACTTTTGCCCATGTCTAATTTAGAAACGGTAACTTTTGAATATTCATTTACAAACCAATCCATCAATTTTACATCGCTATAAATACCCATGTGGTATACAGCAACAAAGTTTTTTTGGCTAGCAATACTCATAAAAGGCAATGGTAATGCAGGCGTACAATGATAACCAGCAGGATATATTTTATGTGGCACTACATAGCCAATCATGCCATAGCTCATGCATTCTTCAAAACCCTTTGGTAAGTTTTTCTTTATTTCTTTTCGTAGTTTGAGTATGGCATCTTTTCTATCTTCGGGTAACGATGCAATGTATTCATCTACAGTGCTAGCTTTTGATATCATGGTTTAAATTTAAAAAGTAAAATAATTTTTATTTTGCTAAGGTAAAATTAATGGACCTAAAAAATACATCCAAAAAATATATCCAATGGTGCCTCCTACAAAACCTGCTGCAATAAAAATTTTTCGTTGTGTAGCAGGTACAAATTTAAAAGTAACCATTGTACAAATAAAAAAGCCAATGACTGCTGTAAAAATAGGTATAGAAAATGAATGCAATTTTAAATGTGTACTTAAATAAAATTCATCTCCATAAAATTCAGTTTGCCCATTTATAATGAATAAAATTCCTGCCATAGAAGTGTTAAATGCCTCTCTCAACCAAAAAAGAGAAAGAAAAATTAAGAGCCATTGTGATTTGGTAAGCGTCACTTTATTTAAAAATTTCTTTCTGTAAAATAATATCAATAAAAACCCAATACTGCCGGTTATCATTGTCTGCAAAGCCCCCCAAAGTGTAAAATAAAAATGTTTATTGCTGGTTTTTTTTACTAAATATTCATAACGTTTTTTTAAAGGAAATGCTTCATTTGCTATTATTTGTTTTTCATATTGTACAAATATTTTATCTTGTTCAATACTTAAGCTATCCTCACCAAAATTTACAGATTGATAATGTAAACTTGGTTTCATTCCCAAATAAACTGCAGCTGCATAATGCCCCCACTCATGTGTTTGTGTGCCTATAATGGTAAAAGCAATAAAAGTAAAAGTTAATGAAAAAAATAATTTCCATTTCATAATTTAAAAGTAAAGTAATTTAAAATTAAGTTGAAAGAAAAATGAAAGTGACTTGTTTTTTAAATGCTAAAAATTGTATGTTTTTTTTAACTTTTTTAAGAAATTGTTCAAAATATTATTTTGTTGTATATTTATGTAAACTTTCTTTTATGAAATCCATGCTAGCTGCACTGTCTTTTATTTTTATTTTATCTTTTTCATTTCTTTTTTCTGCTTGTAAAAAAACTAAGGGCAACGAAGAAGTGCCAAAAGATACTTGGGCTATTATAAACGAAAATATACTTACGCCAACATGTGCCACTAGTGGCTGCCATGCTGCTAATACAGATGCTACTTATTTGCAACACAATTTGGTTTTAGCTGCTGGCGAAGCATACAACAATTTAATAGGTATTGCTGCAAAAAATGCCAATGCAACAGCAGCTGGTTTGCTTAGGGTAAAAGCTGGCGATAATACAAAAAGTTTACTCTTGCATAAAGTAGATTGTACTGCAGGCTATGGTACTGCAAATTATGGTGCAAAAATGCCTCTAGGTGGTAATTATTTATCGCTGGGCGAAATTGAATTTATAAAACAATGGATAAACAAAGGTGCACCAAAAACAGGCAGAGTTGTAGACGAAGCAGTATTAGCCAATAAAACAATTTGCTTACAACCATTCACCTCATTACCTGCGCCATTAGCATCAGAAGGGTTTCAATTAAAAGTAGAGCCTTTCAGCGTTTTATCAAACACAGAAAGAGAAATTTTTATTAGAAGAAATACACCTAATACTACTCCAGTATATGTAAACAAATATGAAATGAGGGGCAGAGCAAATAGCCATCATTTTATGGCTTATGGTTTTCAAAATTTAACTACTTTGCCCAATGTAAATGAGCTTAGGGATTTGTACAACCCAGATGGATCCTATAATGTAAATACTTTTTTGGAAATGCAAAATCATGTTTTCTTAGGTGGCGGCACAGATGTAAATGCAACGTATACTTTCCCTGCAGGAGTAGCTTTAAAAGTACCAGCTAATATGGCTATTGATTTAAACGCACATTATTTTAATAAAATTACAACCAGCCTTACAGGCGAAAACTTTATGAACTTTTATACAGTGCCACAAGCTTCTGTAATAAAAGAAGCAAAAACAATTAATTTCCCAAATTATAATTTTTCTATACCCCCTTTTACAAGATAAACAATTACTACCAATTTTACTTTTCCAAGTGCTGCAACAGTTATTATGCTCACATCTCATTTTCATAAATTAGGAGAGAAGTTTCAAATAAAAATATTTGGTGGACCACGCAATGGAGAGTTGGTTTATGAAAATACTGATTGGGAGCATCCCCTTACCATAAATCTAACAAGCCCCATACAGCTGAATGCAAACGAAGGCTTAACCAGTGTGGTTACCTATTATAATACCACCAATCGTATTGTAAACTTTGGCTTAACAAGCCAAGATGAAATGAATATTATATTTGGATATTATTATTAATTGAGCTAAGAATTCCATTCTTTTTGTACAATAAACTGTATAGTTAATACAAATTATATATAATTTGTACAACGTTTATTTTATATTAAATTTTTGTAATAAAAAAAGCTTACTAGTAAAATTATTCTTATATATACTGCCTTAAAATGTTCACAATGAACGAATAAATTGTAAAAATATTGTAGTAATTTTAGTATTTTTTTCTTTTTTAAAATTATTTGCTACTTTACATGCCAAATCATTAACAAATTGCTAATAAATTGTTACCCCAATGTTACAGTTTATGTAATTGTTATTGCTAACAATTTATCATTAAACAAAAAAAGATTATGAAGAAGATTTACTTGTTGCTCGTTATTGCATTTTTTGCTTTTACGAACATGTTTGCACAAACCGTACTTATCAGCCCTACTGGTAATGGTGGTTTTGAAAATGGTACAACATTTGCAGCCAATAACTGGACTGTTGTAAATTCTTCAACCGATGGTTGGGTTTTAGGTACTGCACCTTTATCTACAACAGCCCCTGAAACACCAGGCCCAAGTGCGGGGAGCAATGGTGCTTATATTTCCTCTACTACTGCTGGTACTCCTCCTACTTGGACTTATTCTCAGGTTAGTGTTATCCAACATGCCTTTTACACTTTTACAGTACCTGCAAATGATGTAAAAGGGACACTTAGCTTTAAATGGAAAGTTGGTGGTGAAGGTACAACTACTTTAGACTGGGACAATATGAAGGTATTTTTGGCTCCAACTTCTCTGGTTACCCCTGTAGCAAATACAACCGTTGCAGCAACTTACCAGGTTTCTGGTGCTGGTGCAGTTACTGGAATGTATAAATTAAACTTCGCTGCTTACAATGCAGAATCTATAACAGTGCCTATAGTACCTGGTACAACCTATAAATTGATTTTTAGTTGGAAATCGGATGGTTCTACTATCGCTAATCCTCCTGCTGCTCTCGATGAAGTTTCATTTATCTCATCCGCTGCTTCAAATATAACTTCTACAACATTAGGGGGATTATGGAGCAGCCCTGCTACTTGGGTTGGTGGTGTAGTACCTGCAAGTGATAATGTTACCATTGTGGATGGTTCTACTGTAGTTATAGACCAAGCAGTTACAGTAAATGATTTAACAATTGGTGGTGGTACAGATGGTATTTTACAATGGAATGCTACTGCTAGTGTACTTACAGTAAATGGAAATTTGTTGGTAAGTCCTGGTGCAAATTTAAATATGTTTACAGCTGTTGCAGCACCTGTTGGTACCTCTTTGGTTGCCAAAGGCAATGTAAATAATAGAGGTACTATTCATGCAGCATATTCAGGTCAAGTATTAAATTTTAACAATGCTGCGGCTAGTTCTACCTTAAGCGGTGGAGGTTCTTATGTTGGTGGAATAATAAATGGATTATTTTTTCAAACAACAGGAAGTAATACTATCGATGCAAATGTTAACCCTGCTAAAGTCAGAACTTTTGCACTAACAGGGGGTACTTTAAACACTAATGCTGTTATAAGTTTAGACAATACAGCACAATTTTATGGTCAAGCAATAAACCAAAAAGTTTATGAAATTGTAATGACTAACATGGGCACAGGTTATACCTCTGCTCCATCAGTTACATTATCTGCTCCTACTGGAACAGGTATTACAGCTACAGCTATTGCAAATTTTGATGCTTTAACTGGTACTGTAAGAAGTATTACTATTACAAACGCTGGGGATGGGTATAGGTCTAATCCAACAGTTACTTTCGCTGGTGGCACTCCAACAACTGCTGCTACTGCAGTTGCGGTTGTGAGTATTTTAGCACAAGGTGGTGTTAATTCTAGTTATCAAAGAAGTGGACAAGCAACCTTAACAGGTGGTTTGCCAATAAAAAGTGAACAAAAAGTAGGTGCTATTTATACCACAGGTGGTGGTGTCGGTTATACATCTGCTCCTGCGGTTGGCGCTGCTTTGCCTTTTGGTTATCAAAACTTAATTACTGCAGGTGGTTCTGGTTATACTACTGCTCCAACTGTTGCAGTTTCTGGTGGTACAAGTTTAACTGGTGTTACAAATCCTACTTTTACAGTAGTTGTAGCGCAAGGCAAAGTTGTTTCTGTAATCGCTGCTACTGGTGGTACCTTGTGGATATCTCCTCCTACTCTTACTATTACTGGCGGTGGTGGCACAGGAGCTACAGCTGCATATCCTACTAATACTTTGGTTACTGCAAATGCACTTATAAACAACGGAATGGTTAGTGATTTTGTTATTACAAACCCAGGTGATGGTTATACTGCAGCTCCTGCAATAGCCCTTGTTGGTGGTGGATTTACTACTGTTGCAAATGCTCCTACTGCAAGAGTTGGTTTGTATAACCTAACGCTAGGATTTTTTGCCCCATCTACTGCGAATGTAGTACACACTATTACAGACGTATTACCTACAAATGGCAGAATAAATGTATTAACAATGAATAGTGCATTAGGAGCAAGTTTTTCTTCAAATGTAGATTTATATGCAGCTGCACCTTTAACACTTACCAATGGTGTAATAAATATGGGAGCTTCTACGTTAACTGCATCACATCCAACTTACGCTGGTGTGGCAGGTACACTTACTTCAAATGTAAGTGGAACTATAAAATTATCTTCTCCTGGTGGTTCTGTAACTAGAACATTCCCTTTTGATGCTCCTTTTGTTGTTGCTACAGGTACTGGTCCTGTTACAGGTTCTTTTTTAACAACAGGTTCAACTATTACTAGTTTAACAGCCAGTAGAACTGCTGCCCCAAGTGGAACAGTATCTCCTTCTGGTAATCCAATAGGTTCTAGAGCCTATAATTTAATAACAAATGCTTCTGCAGTTTATGGTACTGCACCTACTGTTACCCTTAACTGGAATGCTAACGATGCTTTAATTTCTGATAATCCTAGTTTATTTGTAAGTCAATCTGCTTCGCTTTCTGGTCCTTGGACAGTGAGAAGTTTAACTACTGGTACAGGTGCTCTTCTTGCTACAGGTAATAGAGTTACTGCTACTACTGGTGCTGGTCCAATTGTACCTACAGGAAATGACTTTTTTGCTTGGACTTCTTCTTTCGTAATACCTCCAGCTCTGAACTATGCGGTTACTCGTACAACTGGTAATACATATCAGTCTATTGCTCCTACTTCAGTTGGTGGTGATGGTACTGGTACGCTTTCTACCGCTACAGGAGATGAAACTGCACAAGTAGGTATTAATATTACAGCCACAGGATTTATTTATCAAGGCTCACCTGTTATAGCTATGTCCATACATCCAAATGGATATATTTCTTTAAACAATAGTTATTACGCTTATACTGCAGCTAGCTCATGGGATAATACATTGTCGCCAGTAAATAATGGATATGCTGGAACTTTTGATGCTAATAAAAGAAATGTAATTGCGCCTTTTTATGATGATTTAAATAAAGCTACTCCAGTAATATATTATAAAATTTCTGGTACAAAAGTTATTGCTGAATGGTTTAATACAACTTTCTTTGGATTAAGTGGACCTCAATTGTTTTATCAAGTGGTATTAGATGCAAGTGACCAAAGTATCACATTTAATTATGGTAATATGCAATTGTACAATGGTACTCAAAATATACGCTACTCATACACCAGTGGTTTAAGTGGTGCTTTTGTACAACCCATACCGCAGCCTGGGCAAGTAATGCAACAACAATTTGAAAATACAACATACTTTACACATGAGAATGGCGGTACAGCAAATTGGGGAGCTAATGGCTTAGCTATTTCGCCTGAGCCACGTAGTTCTGTTAAATTTACACCTGGTACTTATGTCCCAGTTAGTGCACCTACAGCTACTGCCCCTTTAAACGATGAGCCTGCAGGAGCTATTACAAGGCCAGCATTAGCAGCATTCCCTAGTAATATTGCATGGGATAATGGTACAAATACATCAAATTTATTTACAACAAGATATGCTACTAATACTGCATCACCAGCAAATTGTGGCGGTGCTACAGATGCAAAAGATGTATGGTTTAAATTTATAGCTCCAAACCCTTCTGTTACAACACGTATTTATGGTTCTGGAGGATTTGTTCCAAGAGTTTCCATTTATGATAATACATTAACTGTTTTACCAAACTGTGTTGTGGGTACTCAAGGGTTAATTGCTAATACTGCAGCTTCTGGCTTAACTGTTGGCAATACTTATTATGTAAGGGTTTATCATGAAAATACAGGTACACAAGCTACTGCTACAGCAACAGTTTCGGGTGGTGCAGTTACTGGTTTAACAATAACTCCAGGTACAAATTATTCTAACCCTGCTACAGCATTTTCAGGATATTCTCCTCAAAATCAAGGCCCTAGAATCACCCTTAGTGGTGGTGGTGGTAATGGTTCAGCAGCTGCATGGACAAATCCAACTACACCTACTTCAGTTTTACCACTTACGGGTACTAATATTGCTGTAACAGGTGGTTCAGGTTATACTTCAGCACCTACAGTAACTATTGAAAGCCCAGATTGGGGTATAACTGGTGAATTTGGTATTGTATTATTTTCATTACCAGAAAATGATGATTGTATTGGGGCTAAAAATTTATTTAACTTAACTAATACTTCTTGTACCTTAACAGAAAACTCTGCTACTACTAACACTCAAGGTGCTACTGCATCAGCAGAAGCAACTGTTTGTGGTACACCTGACGATGATTTATGGTATAAGTTTACCGCTGTAGATACAAAAACGCATGTACAAGCTAAAGGTACTGGTGCATTTGACGCAGCATTCCAAGTATATGATGGTGGAGCAGGAGCCGGTGCTTGTGCTACAAAAACAGCAATAAATTGTATTAATGTAGGAGGTGCAGGCGCAGTAGACAGCACTACAATGACTACAATAGTTGGCAATACTTATTTTGTAAGAGTTTTTCATGTAGGGGTAGGTAGTGTTGCAGGCGAAACATTTGATATTTGTGTGAGAACAATTCCTAATATTGGATGTGCTACTAATATATCCCCTGCTAATGGAGATATGAATGTTGTGACTGTGCCTGCTACAATATTTTCTTGGACTGCAGTAGTTGGAGCAACTGATTATGATGTATATTATGGTACAATGAATCCACCAACAACCATAATTAATGCAACTACTAACACAACTATTGTTCCAGGGTTATTATCCAATACATTGTACTACTGGTATGTTGTACCTAAAGTTGTAGGAAATGCTGCTACAGGATGTGTGGGCAATGTAACTAGCTTTACAACAGCTCAAACTTGTGATGCTCCAACCAGTGTATCGTCAAATACAATAACAAGTAATTCTGCAAATATTACATTTACAGGTTTAGGTTCTTCTTATATTGTGGAATATGGATTGGCAGGCTTTACACCGGGTACAGGTGCTACAGCAGGCACAGGTGGTACAATTGTAACCGGAACAGGCTCTCCAATTGCTTTGACTGGATTAAATTCTTTAACCCTGTATAATGTATATGTTCGTCAAGATTGTACTACAGGGGCTTTAGGTTTTAGTCCTAATACGGTTATGTATTCATTTACCACTTTACTTGTAAATGATAACTGCTCAGACGCAATTACCATTCCTCATAGCACAGATCCTACTGTTTGTACAAATACAGCAGGTACTACACTTGGTGCTACTACTTCTCCTGAAACATCAGGTTGTTTCTCTTCTAGCCAAGATGATGATGTTTGGTACAGTTTTACAGCTACATCTAGTACAGTAATAATTAATTTGAGTAATATTTCAGTAGCAAGTGGGACTCCAGCAACTAGTATGGGTATTGGTTTACATACAGCTTGTGGTGCAGCAGATGTTATATGTGCATTCCCTATTATTACAGCAGGAAATGCCTCTTACTCTGCTACTAATCTTACTGTTGGTACAGTCTATAAAGTTAGAGTATTAACCAGTGGGTCGACAGGTACGGTTAATTTTAATATTTGCTTGACGGCCCCTAGTATTACTCCTGGCACACCGGGTAGTTGTCTTACAGGTTCTACTGTTACAATAAATACAGCAAATGCTAATAATAACAGTTGGTTACCTTTGTTTGATTTGAATGGCAATTTAATTGCTGAAATAAATGCAAAAGGAAATGACATTGGCTTAGTAACACCTTCAGTGTATACTCAGGCAGGCCCATTACGCATTGCACCTCAAGGTGGAGCTTTCATGAATAGAAATATTGGTATTAGTGTCGCTACTCCACCTGCTACAGGAGTTGATGTAAGATTATACTTTACAGATGCTGAAAAAGTAGCATTAGATATAGCTGTACCTGCTACTAACGATAGAAATGATATCGTAATAACTAAAGTGCCAGGTGGTTGTTCACCTTCTATTGTTACTGGAGGAGTTCTTTTATCTCAATTTAGTAATGCAGCTTATGGTGTAGCAAATCACTATGTTCAGTTAAATAATATTACAAGTTTCTCAGATTTCTTCCTACATAAAGGAAATGTTGTATTACCAATCTCTATCGAGTTCTTTAAAGGATCTAAATTTACAGCTGGTAACTTCTTAGATTGGAAAGTTACTTGCACAAGTTCTCCAACGGTAGAATTAACATTGGAGCGTAGTGCAGATGGTAGAGACTTTAAAACCATTAACACACAAAATGAAACAGCTGCTCGTTGCTTACAAAGTTTCAGCTATACAGATGCAACTCCTTTAGCAGGTGCAAACTATTATCGTTTAAAAATTGCAACTCCTGATGGTCAATTTAGATACAGCTCTATTGTTGTATTATTGAACAAAGAGAAAGGATTTGAATTGATAAGCGTTGCACCAAACCCAGTAAAAGACAGAGCTATACTTACATTAACATCTGCTAAAGCAGGTAAAATGGAAATAATAATTAGCGATATTGCTGGTAAAATTGTATCTAAGCAATCGTTAATGGTTATTGCAGGTAACAATCCTATTCCATTAAATGTAGCTATACTTGGTACTGGAACTTATACCATTGCTGCAATAAATGCAGAAGGTGAAACTAAAACAACTCGTTTTGTGAAGTTTTAATAAAACGAATTAGTAATAGAATATAAGAGAGCCGCTCATTTTTTGAGCGGCTTTTTTTTGTATTGCAAATTTTTTCAGGTATTTCAATTATGATGTATAAAAATTATTGATTTGATTGTATTTTTCTGACACATTTAAATTAAGGATATTAAGAAAATAGATGGAGTGTTAAGTCTCAAAAATTATAATTCGTTAAGTGTATTGACACAATTTCGTAAAAAAATATTTCTAATTATATTATTATTTAATACCTTCGTTTTTAAATCTAACCCCCTGAAGATGAGAAAGTTTTTATCTCTACTAATTTTTAGTGTTGTAGCCCTACCACTTTTTTCGCAAACATTGCTAATTAATCCAGAAACCGAAGGTGGTTTTGAGAATGGAAGTACTACAGAAATAAATGGATGGACTACAGCAAACTCATTTACTGATAAATGGATGGTTTCAAATGCACCTGGTGTAAACTCGGGTTTAAATAGTGCACATATTACTTCTGATGGAACTACATGGACTTATGCTCAATTGAATGCTATACAACATCTGTACAAATCATTTTATGTACCAGCTCTTGAAAATGTGCTTAGCCTTTCTTTTAGATGGAAGGCAAATGGAGAAGGTACTGCTGCAAATGATTTTGATAATTTAAAAGTATTTGCAGTTCCGCAATCTTATATAATACAAGCAGATGTTCCAATACCTACTCAGTACCAAATTTCTGGTGCTGGAGCTACGAGTGGTATGTATAAACTTAGTTTTGCTAACTTTAATCTTGCTACTATAAATTTTACTCTTGCAACAGAAATGACTTATAAACTGGTCTTTAGTTGGAAATCGAACGGTTCTAATATTGCATCTCCTCCAGCTGCAATAGATGATATATCTCTTACAAGTAAAGCACCTAGTACAATAACATCAACAAGCATAGGGGGTTTATGGAGTAGTGCAGATACTTGGGTAGGTGGTATAGTGCCTGATAATGAAAATGCAATAATTGCTGATGGGGCAATTGTAACAATTGATCAAATAGTAAGGGTAAATAACCTAACAGTTGGACAAGCTGTATCTGGTATTTTACAATGGAATAGTGTATCTACAAATGCTATAAATGCACTAGGAAATGTAACAATAAATAGCGGGGGCAACTTAAATATGTTTGCCCCACTTGCAGCAACAACAACAAATCCAAATGGTACTTATGTTTATGTAGGGGGTAATTTTATAAACAATGGTACAGTACATGCTGGTTATGTAAATACAAATGGCAGCGGTACACATGCTGGAATATTTTTTAATAATCCAAACTCAAATCCTACACTTGGGGGTACAGGTACTTTTGTAAATGGAATTATAAGCTTACTGTATTTTGAGACTACTGGTAATGCAATAATAAATACAACACAAAATATTGTAACAAGAAATTTTGCAATGAAAGCTGGTACATTAAATACAAATGGAAAACTAAGCATAGATAACACAGCTTATATTTTTGGACAACCAGATAATCAAAAAATTTATGAAATAGTAGTTACAAATATGGGCTCGGGGTATAGCTCCAGTAATCCTCCTACAATAAGTATAGTAGCACCTGCAAGTGGTACAACTGCTACAGCAGTACCTAATATAGATGATGTAACAGGTACCCTTAGAAGTATAAGAATAACGAATGCAGGAAGTGGATATAGAACACACATGCCAATTGTAAGTATAACTGGTGGTAGTGGTACTGGTGCAACAGCTGTAGCTGTAGTAAATTTAGTTTGTGCTGGTTCTGTGGTTGCAGCAGCTTTTCAAAGTGGAGACGCTATAATAACCGGAGGTGTAAATATAAAGAGTGATCAATCAATAGGTAGTATAACAGTAAATTTGAATTTAGCAGGTCATACAAATGGTGTAGGTTATACCTCTGCACCACTTGTTGGAATAGCTTTGCCAGGTAATAGAACGATGAATTTAGTAACAAATGGTGGGTCTGGTTATACTTCATTACCTGGAGTAGGGATTTCTGGTGGTACTAAACTAAGCGGTACTTTATATACAGACCCTACATTTTCTGTAGTAGTAGCGCAAGGTAAAGTAGTATCCGTATTATGTGTTAGTGGTGGTACAGGGTGGCTTACAATACCAACCCTTACTATTGTTGGTGGAGGTGGTACTGGCGCTACTTGTGCTTTTCCTGCTGGATGTTTGGCTCAAGCTTTTGCAACAATTAGCAATGGTGCATTATCAAATTACACTATTACAAACCCTGGTTTTGGTTATCCTTCACCTACACCTGTGCCCGTAGTTACTTTAGATGGTGGAGGCTTTACTACAACTGCTACAACTCCTACTTCAAGAGTAGTTTTGTATAATTTAACTTTAAGTAAATATGCACCATCAGTTTCTGATGTTACCCATAAAGAAAATGGTTTGGTACCTGCAAACAGAAGAATAAATACCCTTACAATGAGTAGTACACAAGGAGTTAATTTTTTAGGTAATCTAGAATTGTATTCTAGCAACCCTTTGATACTTTCATCTGGTAAAATAAATATGGGGAGCAATACCCTGTTCGCATCATTTCCTTTATACCTTGGTACATTTGGATCTACTGCAGCACATGTATCGGGTAAAATAAAATTATCTGCAGAAGGTGGAAGAGTTTATAGAAGATTTCCTTTTGAATCATCATTCATTGTGAATACTGGTGCAGGTAGTTTAACAGATGGCTCTACAATAACAGCTATAACTGCATCTAGTTTTGAAAATCCAACTGGATCTGTTGTAGGTGGAGGTTATACAACAGGTTTAAAAGGATATAGGATTCAAATAAATCCTGGTCAAGTATATGGTACTGCTCCACTTGATACTATTTATTTTGCAGCAAACGATGGTATTATTGCTGATAACCAAGGTTTGTTTATTGGTCAATCTGCTTCATCTACTGGTCCTTGGGTAGTAAGGAGTATTGCTGCTCCGGCAGGTGCCTTACCTGCATCGGGTATTCGAATTACAGAAACTGCTGCCCCTGGTCCAATTGTACCAACTGGAGATGATTATTTTGCTTGGATAAGTAGATCTTTTGATATCTCAACTATAAGTTCTGGAAATTGGAATACCCCTGCTACTTGGAACACAGGTGTTGTACCTGCTTGTACAGATAGAATATTTGTAAATAGCGGTCATACAGTAACTGTAAATACGAATGGGAATAAATGTAAATCTGTAGTAGTAGCAAATACAGGAAATTTAATAATACTGTCAACCGCAGATTTGCTAGTAGGTGGAAGTGTTTGTCCTTAAATTTGGAAACGAAAATTAACAATGCCAACTTTTGTAAGGTTGGCATTGTTGTTTATAAAATTTCAATTAAGTAAAAATTCTTTTTACCTTTTTGAATAAGTAAATATTTTTGATGTAATAATAAACTTGCAGTTGGTATAAATTTAGGGTCTACTATCTTCTTTCTGTTAATACTTACACCACCTTCCATTATCATTTTTCTTGCATTGCCTTTGCTGTCAAATATGCCAGCTTCGGTAAACATAGTGGTTACATCAATACCATTTCCAAAATCTACTTTGTTAATCGTAGATTTTACAATACCTTCAATGCTGTTTAAATCTTCTATAGATAAATCTTCTGCTGCACCATTTTTAGAGCTAAATAATTTTTGAGTAGTTTCTATAGCTTTTTCTAGCGCTTCGGTAGAGTGTACAAAAATGGTTAATTCATTTGCAAGTGTTTTTTGTAGTACTCTTTTACTTGCATCAGCTTTATGGTCATTAATTAAAGCATCAATTGTTTCTTTGGTTAAAAAAGTAAAAATCTTAATCCAGTTTTCAGCATCTTCATCAGATGCATTAAGCCAAAATTGATAAAAATCAAAAGGGCTTGTTTTACTAGCATCTAACCAAATATTACCTTTTTCAGATTTGCCAAACTTGCCACCATCTGCTTTTTTTATTAATGGGCATGTAAATGCAAAAGCTTCTCCACCATCTTTTTTTCTAATAAGTTCAGTGCCTGTGACTATGTTGCCCCATTGATCGCTACCACCCATTTGCAATTTGCATTGCATGTTTTTGTATAACCAGTAAAAGTCATACCCTTGTACCAGCTGATAAGTAAATTCAGTAAACGACATGCCATTTTCTCCTTCTAATCTTTTTTTTACGCTATCCTTAGCCATCATATAGTTTACAGTAATAAATTTGCCAGCATCTCTTATAAAATCTAGAAAAGAAATATTTTTAAACCAGTCGTAGTTATTAACTAAAATAGGGGCATTTGCGGCTTTACTTTCAAAGTCTAAAAATTTACTCAATTGTTTTTTTATGCCTTCAATATTTTTATTGAGGGTTTCCTCATTAAGCATATTTCTTTCTTCACTTTTTCCACTTGGGTCACCCACCATGCCTGTAGCTCCTCCTACAAGGGCAACAGGCTTGTGCCCAGCCTTTTGTAAGTGCACAAGCAATAATATGGGTACAAGGCTACCTATGTGTAAACTGTCTGAAGTTGGATCAAAACCAATATACCCATTGGTAATCTCTTTATTTAATTGCTCTGCAGTACCTGGCATAATATCTTGTAACATGCCCCTCCATTTTAATTCTTCTAAAAAACTATTCATATCCTAAAAGCGTATTTGTATCGTTATTTATAATGCAAAATGGTTAGAAAAATTGACAATAACTAATTGAAAATCTTTTTGAGAATTTTTTTTTTATATAATTCATTTTTAGCAACAATTTCTTAACTACGGGCGTCTTATAAAGATGTAGTATTAATAGATGTTTTGAATGAATTATCTTACTTTTGAGAAGAAATTATCATTTTTTGTTATATTTTAAATATAATTTTTTTGGTATTTCTACGTTTGATAACTAAGAACTTATAAGATTTTACAATAACAAATTTTCATAATATGTTTAAAAGCTTTATTGTCATACTATTACCATCTTTGCTTTTTGCCCAAAAAAGCAATGCTCAATTTAGAAAATATTCAAATGAATTTTTAAATATTGGAGCAGGAGCAAAAGGTTTAGGTATGGGGGCTGCACAAATTGCCTCTGTAAAAGATGCAACTGCTGGCTATTGGAACCCCGCAGGCCTTGCTGAATTAAAAGATAATGCCGAAACGGTGGTAATGCATGCAGAGTATTTTGGCGGAATCGCCAAGTATGATTACGCTACACTTGCCATTCCTATTCAAAATAACAAAAGAACCTTAGGGGTTTCTCTATTAAGATTTGCTGTAGATGATATTCCCAATACTTTGTTTTTAGTAGAGCCAGATGGTAATGTAAATTATAACAACATACAATCTTTTTCATCTGCTGATTATGCTTTTTTATTATCATTTGGTCAAAAGTTAAAAGAAACAGATA
>JAYVID010000345.1:0-2297 GCA_043770525.1 Ferruginibacter sp. | reverse complement strand
CCAATGGCTGTGTTTGCCAATATGATAAGTAATACTGTAACAATTACAAAAAAAACAGATAAACTAATAGCAGGCACATTTGCATTTGAATTAAATTATAGTGCAGGCAATAAACAAATAATAAAAATAACTGAGGGGAAGTTTGAAGTGGAAAATTTAAATGCTGGTAAACCAATTGTTATTCCTAATCTTTAAATTATAGTTAGAGGTATTTATAATAAACAAAATAAATATGAAAAAGATTTTAATAAAACCTACTTTATTATTATTTGCAGTATTCTATAACACTATTTTACTAGCACAATACACTGGTGGTTCTAGCCATGGATTTATTGTAGCAAACTATTTCAAACAATCTTTTACAGATGCAAATGCATTTAAAGGTGGAACAGATGATGGCTTTGCTACAATAATTTTTAATAAACAAAATCCGATTGATGCAAATGCTTTTAAAGGCGGTGCAGATGATGGCTTTGCTGCAATCACTTTTAATAAACAAAACCCTATTGATGCAAATGCATTTAGAGGTGGCGCAAATGATGGCTTTGCTGAAATAACTTTTAATAAACAAGAAACTACCGATGCAAACGCTTTTAAAGGCGGTGCAGATGATGGCTTTGCTGCAATAACTTTTATTAATCAAAATCCTACCGATGCGAACGCTTTTAAAGGGGGCGGAAATGATGGATTTGCTTTTGCACTTTATGTAAAAAATACTGTACTGCCTATTACACTAAATAGTTTTACAGGCAATTGGTTACAAAATAATGCAGTGCTGTATTGGCAAACGAGCAGCGAAATAAATACAGCAAAATTTATTATAGAAAGAAGTTTTACTGGAGCAGATTTTCTTGCAATAGATACTACCATAGCTGCTGGCAATAGCACTACCATAAAAAACTATACCTACACCGATGCCAATGTTGCTAAAATTAATGCAAGCCAAAGGCACTTTTTTTATAGAATAAAAACGATTGATAAAGATGGTAAACAATCATACAGTGCCATCATTTTATTAATAAAAAGTGCAGATACTAATCTCAATATTACACTATACCCCAACCCTGCAAACAGTTATATAAATATTAGTATAGATAAACTTAGCACTAATAATACATATACTATTATGCTAAGAGATGTACTAGGTAAACTTATTACTGAAAAGAAAATGAGTACCAATACTGAAAAACTACATACCTACCAATTACCCACAGGGCAATACCTGATAACAATTTACGATAGTAAACAAATTATAAAAACAATACCAATAATTATTCAACATTAAAATAAACAACAATGAAATATCTTTTAAAAATATTTTTACTGCTAACAGTGGTATTAATTTTTGCCAATAAATCTTTTAGCAATGGTATTAAAATAACCAACGTAATTGTATTGCCCAATACTAACCAAATTCAATTTGATGTAAGTTGGGAAAACAGCTGGCGAAGTGATGTACTACAAAACTGGGATGCAGCTTATATTTTTATGAAATATAAGAATATAAGTGGTCTGTGGACTCCTTTACTATTTTCTCTTTCAAATAACAGTGTACCAACAGGTTTTAACATTTTAATTCCCCCTATTAATTTTAATAATTCAACCTTTTACACAGGAGCATTTCTATATCGCTCAGTCTCTGGTAGTGGTACTTCAAATATTTCAGGGGTTAAAATAGGAATGCCGCCTAATATTAGCACAGGCGTATTTGATATAAAAGTATTTGGAATAGAAATGGTTTATGTACCTGGTGGAGCTTACTTTTTAGGAGATAGGAATAGCTCAGCAAATTCGTTTCGTGATCTTTTTACACCAACAGACCCTTATTATGTACAAGATAATACCTGTCTAAATCTAATTGACCCTATTATACCTCAAACTTCAATTGGCTTTACTAATTTTCCGACAGGCTATAATAGTTTTTACTGTATGAAGTATGAAACCTCACAAGGTGCATACAGAGATTTTTTAAATACATTGGGTTATACCGCTCAAATAAATCGTACAGCTTTTGCACCAAATAGTGCAGTAGGTACTAAAGCATTAACGGCCTCCACTATTGGCAGATCTTATATTGAAGTTGCAACACCCGGTAATGCCGACAACAATACTGCTGCTATATATGGGTGTGATGCCTTTAATAATAATGTATTTGATGAAATAAATGATGGGGAATATGTAGTGTGCAATTATTTAAATTGGCCGGATTTAGCAGCCTATTTAGCTTGGGCTGGCTTAGTACCAATGACAGAATTACAATTTGAAAAAATATGTAGAGGACCTGTGCAACCTACTAC
>JAYVID010000344.1:0-2218 GCA_043770525.1 Ferruginibacter sp. | reverse complement strand
TTTCGATTGTTTTTAAACGAGATGAAGTTATAGAAAAGATTAGTGAAACTTATGCCGATGTACCAGAAGGTGAAAAAGTAGCCATATTTAACTCTGCAGGATACTTAGAAATAGCCATTAATAAAGGTAATGCAGCAGGGCTTTTTGGCCTACAAAGCTTTGCAGAAAAACAACAACAAGTATTGCAAGTTCAGTTTTCCAACAATCATATTTTTTACCAAACTGTAAAAGTATTTTTTCAATAAATTGAAAAAATTATTTTGTTTACGAGCCAATTGCAATAAGCAGCTTCATTGGCGTCGCACATTTCATCTGAATATCATTATTGAGCTTTTATTATGCAATCTGGGCAGTACAAAAAATAAATGAACTTTCCATTCTAAAAAATTTTAAATTTGTACTTCATAAAACAACCATCATGAAAAAAATATTATTTGCATGCTCACTATTTTGTGCTGCAAGCATTACAAATGCACAGGTAAAAATGCCTGCACCCTCACCTACGCAAACCATTAAGCAAGATTTTGCCTTAGGTAGTGTAGAAGTAACTTATAGCCGCCCATCTATAAAAGGTAGAAAAATATTTGGCGATTTAGTACCTTTTGGAAAAGTATGGCGTACAGGTGCCAATAGCTCAACCATCATAAAATTTAATGATGTAGTAGAGATTGCTGGAAAGAAGATAGATACAGGTTCTTATTCTCTTTATACTATTCCTAATGCAAACGAATGGGAAGTAATTATTAACAAAGCAACTGGTAACTGGGGTACAAATGGCTACAGCGACAGTGGAGATGTGGTTCGTTTTAAAGTACCATCAATGAAAATGGCTGCAGCTATTGAAACTTTTAGTATGCAATTTGCCAATGTAAAACCTGAAAGCTGTGACCTACATATTATGTGGGATAAAACAGCCATTGCTGTTCCTATAAAAGCCTTGATAAAAGACCGCATGCGTGCCTCAGTAGAAAAGGCATTGGAAGGAGAGAAAAAACCTTACTGGCAGGCTGCACAGTTTTACTTTGAGTACGATAAAAATAACGCAAAAGCATTAGAAGCCATTAAAGGTGCAGTGGAAGCCAATCCAAAGGCATTTTGGATGTGGTTATACAAAGCAAAGATAGAAAAAGAAATGGGTGATAAAGTAGCAGCAATGGCTAGTTCAAAAAAATCTTTAGAATTTGCTACTGTAGAAAAAAATGATGATTATATAAAAATGAATAAAGATTTACAAAAGACATTAAAATAAGATTTATTAAATAATGATAAAAAGCCGTTCTTATAGAGCGGCTTTTTTATTGGGCAAAAATAATTGCAAAATAAAAGATAATATTACCACCAACAATGCCCCAATAACATTCAACCACAGAAATGAAATAATATCTGCTTTATAAATAGCAATAACTGCAATTTGTGAAATGATAGCAGATATAAAAACAGCTTGGGCTTGTACATACTTTATCCAAAAAGCTACTAAAAAAACTCCCAGTATTACTCCATAAAAAATAGAGCCTAAAATATTTACAGCTTCTATTAAACTATTGCCAATATTTTGTGCAAACATAGCAATGATAATACAAAACACACCCCAGCCAAACGTATACCACTGCGATGTTTTATAATCATCTACATCATCATCTTTTTTCTGAAAAAATTGTTTGTGAAAATCTATCATAGTACAAGCTGCTAAAGAATTTAATGCTCCTGCAATACTGCCCCATGCACTTAAAAATATTACAGCAAACAACAACCCTATTAACCCAATAGGCAAATTATCTTTTACAAACCGAAGAAAAATGAAATTGGTATCTTTTATGTCTTTATCATTTAAAGCCACAGCTACCATTTTTATATATGCCGTTCTATTGGCTTTAGCTACTACAACATCTTTCTTAGCTGTTGCTGCTATAAAATTATTTTCTAAAATATTAAGCGAATCCTTATAAGTTGTGGCAAGTGCTTTTTCTTTATTCGCTTCATCAAAATATACAGGCGCTTTGTTATAAATATAAAAAGTAAAAATTAAAATGCCTAGTAACAAAATACCAAACTGCATAGGTACTTTTACCAACCCATTCATCAATAAACCTTTTTGGCTTTCTTTTACACTTTTTGCTGTGAGGTAGCGCCCTACTTGGCTATGGTCTGTACCAAAATAACTCAGTGCCAGAAAAAAACCACCAATCAAACCACTCCATATATTGTATTTATCTTTCCA
>JAYVID010000343.1:0-4584 GCA_043770525.1 Ferruginibacter sp. | reverse complement strand
ACAGCTCCATTAAATGTTGCTTTCAATTTTAACAAGGCCTCTATCTTTTTCAACTTTGGAACAACTGGTACAACAGCAGGCGAAAGAATTTATTATTTTGATGATGTAAAATTTGGTGCAATACCAGCACCAGTAACACCAACAGCACCTACAGTTGTAACCCCAGCAAATTTTTGTGTAGGAAGTGCAATTGTATTGCCTGTAACTGCATCAACAGGAAATACGCTAGTGTGGTACACTGCACCTACGGGTGGTACAGGCTCAGCAACAGCACCTGTAATTAATAATACAACTACTAGTACGGCTACTTATTATGTAAGCCAAATAAATACAGCATTGTTAGAAGGGCCAAGAGCAACTATAGTTGTAAATGTGAATCCTACGCCAATAGCACCAATAGCTGCAACGCCATTTACCTATTGCCAAAATGCAACTGCAGCCATTTTAACCGCAACAGGGGCAGCAGGAAATACATTGAAATGGTACACTAGTTTAACTGGAACAGGAAGTACAACTGCAATTACGCCTAGCACATTATCAGCAGGTACCACAAATTATTTTGTGAGCCAAACAAATAGTTTTGGATGCGAAAGTCCAAAAGCAACTATAGTGGTAACAATTAATGCATCTGCAGCAACACCTACAACTAGCACAATTAATTATTGTCAAAATGTAACTGCTACTACACTAAATGCAACAGCAGCAGCAGGCAACACATTGAAATGGTACTTAGTTGCATCAGGTGGTGCAGCACTACCATCAGCACCTACACCAATTACAACAACTGTAGGTACTACTACTTATTATGTAAGCCAAGTAAATGCGGCAGGTTGCGAAAGTGTAAGAACAGCATTAAATGTAATAGTAAGAGTTGCGCCAGCAGCACCAACTGTAGTATCTCCTGTAGTACTTTGTGTTAATGGACAACCTACTTTGTTATCAGCTACTGCAGATGCAGGAAATAATCTAGTGTGGTACACAACCGCAATAGGAGGAACTGGCTCTACAAGTGTTCCAACTGCTCTAACAAATGTGAGTGGTATTTTCACATACTATGTAAGCCAAGCAAATGCAGGTGGCTGCGAAAGCCCAAGGGCTGCAATAAATGTAAACATTATTGCTGCTCCAATTGTTGGAGCGATAAGTGCTAGTCCTTATACAAGATTATTTCCTGGACTTACTACTAGTATCTCTATTGCTAATAGTCCAGCAGCAGGTAATACATACTCTTGGTATATAAATGGAATTGTGATTTCTGGACAAACAGGAAATGCAGTAACTGCAAACATTAATACTCTTGGGAATTATACGTTGAAAGTTACAAACGCCAATGGTTGTGTAGGCACATCAAATGTGGTTACAATAGCTGACTCAACCGAAGGGAAAATGTTTGTTTATCCAAATCCATCTAAAGGTAAATTTCAGGTGAGGTATTTTATTGATAACAATAATCTATCTCCAAGAAAAATGGTAATATTTAATTCATCAGGTATGAAAGTGTATAGCGCAAGTTTTGTAATGTTTGGTGCATATACTGCTATGGATGTTGATTTAAAAAATGTAGCAGATGGCGTTTATCATATTTATTTATTAGATAATAATGGTAAACAAATATCTACAGAAAAAGTATTGATTAGTAAATAAAGTTAATAGTAATAGAAAGCGCTTTATAATGCGCTTTCTATTACTATTTGTTAAGTATTTTAAATAATATATTGATGTATAAAATATATTTTTATAGCTTGTTTTCTCTTGGGCTCATTTGCTTTTTTGTAAGTAGTTGTGTAAATAGAAATGTAGTTTCAAAAAGTGAAAAAGTTGTTGTAGAAACTCCGGTTGAAAAAGTAATACCTACCAAGTATAAGTTAATTTGGTCTGACGAATTTAATAGTAAAGGAGCGCCTGACTCTACAAAATGGAGTTATGATATAGGTACTGGTGATTGGGGCTGGGGGAATGATGAAAAAGAATATTATACCAATAGAACTCAAAACGTAGAAATATCGAAAGGTACGTTAAAAATAAATGCTATTAAAGAAAATTACAATGGAAGTGCATACACATCTACACGAATGCTTACTAGAGATAAATTTCATTTTACGTATGGTAAAGTAGAAGTGAGTGCTAAGTTACCCATGGGTGTAGGTACTTGGCCTGCTATTTGGATGCTTGGAAGTAATATTAAAACAGAAGGATGGCCTAAGTGTGGTGAAATAGATATCATGGAACACAAAGGTTGTGACCTAAATAAAATTTACAGCACTTTACATTATCCACTACGTTATGGAAATAATGCTGATGGGGATTCTATTTCCATTAAAAATGCCAATACCCAATTTCACAAATATGCAACAGAGTGGACAGCGACATCTATTAAATTTTTTGTAGATGATGTGCAGGTTAAATCTTTTGTGAATGATAGCGCTTCACCCTTTCATAAGAATTTTCATATAATATTAAATGTGGCGATGGGAGGAAATTTTGCAGGCCCATTAGATCCAAGTATTACCAATGCTACTATGGAAGTAGACTATGTGAGGGTTTATCAATAATATTTTTGTTTTTTTAGGAAGGTAAAGCTGTTGTTACAATTATTTGTAGCACAGCTTTTTTATTTAAGTAAATTATTAAAAAAAATATGAAGAAATTAACTACTGTAATTTTATTATTTGCATCTGGTTTTTGTATTGCGCAAAAAAATATCAACCTTTCAAAAAAAGTATTTTCTTTAATTAAAAAACCATTGTTGGTTTACACAACTGCCGATAGTAGTATTTTTAGATTGACACTTACAGATAGTTTAATTTTTAAAGAACTTGCTCAGCCTACCGAAGGGGAGATAAGTGTTTTTGTAGAGCCCAATAAAACCTTTCAAACCTTTATTGGTATTGGTGCTGCTATTACCGATGCAAGTGCAGAAACATTTGCAAAACTAACAAAAGAAAAACAACAAGAATTTTTGCAAGCTTATTTTGATAAAAATAAAGGGATAGGATATACCCTAGCAAGAACGAATATACACAGCTGCGATTTTAGTAGTGATATGTACACATACATAAACGAAGGCGATGCAGCACTTACATCATTTAACATAAAACATGATAAGCAATTTCGTATTCCATTAATAAAACAAGCCATAGCAGCTGCTAATGGAAAGCTTACATTATTTGCAAGCCCTTGGAGCCCACCTGCTTTTATGAAAACAAATAACAGCATGCTACAAGGTGGAAAATTAAACAATGCCTTTGCACAAAGCTGGGCTTTGTATTATACAAAATTTATAAAGGCTTACGAAAAAGAAGGCATACCTGTGTGGGGTATAAGTCTGCAAAATGAACCAATGGCAACACAGCGCTGGGAAAGCTGTATTTACACTGCTGAAGAAGAAAGAGATTTTTTAAAAAAATATTTAGGTCCTACCATGAAAAAAGAAGGACTTGGCAATAAAAAAATAATAGTGTGGGATCATAATAGAGATTTGATGACACAAAGAGCAGATGTAATCTTTAACGACCCCGATGCTGCAAAGTATGCTTGGGGTATGGGTTTTCACTGGTACGAAACTTGGGCGGGTGGGCAACCTATGTTTGAAAACGTAGCGGCAGTAAACAAAGCTTATCCTACAAAAAATTTATTATTTACCGAGGGTTGTGCAGAAAGTTTTAAGCAAGAAGATTATCAGCGTTGGGCAAATGGAGAAAGATATGGACGCTCCATGATAAATGATTTTAACAATGGTACAGTTGGTTGGACTGATTGGAATATTTTATTAGATGAAACTGGTGGGCCAAATCATGTAGGCAATTTTTGTTTTGCACCCGTACATGCCAATACCAAAACAGGAGAAATTATTTACACGCCATCGTATTATTACATGGGTCATTTTTCTAAATTTATACGCCTAGGTGCAAAAAAAATAAATAGCACTGCTAGTAGAAGCCAATTATTAACAACCGCTTTTATTAATACTGATGGAAAGATGGTAGTAATTGTAATGAACCAAAGTGATAAAAAAATATCCTATAATTTATGTATTGGCAAAAATGCTACTGTGGTAAATATATTACCGCATGCCATACAAACATTGCTATTGCAATTTTAAAATGCTTTGAGTTTTATTTAGTTAGTATTCACTTTTCCCCACATCAAACGTTTGCAAATATAAAACTGAATGAAATAGATATTTAAAGATAAATATGGATATGTTATAAAGTTATATTTGATAACTAAACTAGCATGAATGTCGTTATTAAAACCTCGATTAAATTTTTGGCAAATCATAAATATGAATGTTGGATTCTTTGGCATTCAGTATAGTTTTGGATTGCAACAAAATTCTGTTGCACCCATTTATAGTTTTTTGCATGCCGATGCAGATAAATTACCAATGTTAAGTATTGCAGGCCCATTAACTGGATTAATTATCCAACCCATAATTGGCGCTTTGAGCGATAAAACTTGGTCACAAAAAAGAGGCAGGAGAAAACCCTACTTTATGTTTGGTGCATTATTTTGCTCTCTTGCACTATTTCTTTTTCCTTTCAGTTCAGTTTTGTGGATGGCTGTTGGTTGCTTATGGATTTT
>JAYVID010000342.1:0-3336 GCA_043770525.1 Ferruginibacter sp. | reverse complement strand
TAAATCCCTCCAAAGGAGGGACTTTTAGTCCCAAATAATGTGAGTTCTTTTTTCTCTTTCAATCTATTGCATAATAAAAAATGCCAAAAGATATACTGTTGAACGGAGCGTCGCCAATGAAGCCCAATCAAGGTTCTTCAGCTTGTAAACAAAAAAATAAAACACTTTAAATAAAACGAAACAATCTAAATACTATTATCTAAATACTAAGTACTCTTAAACATGAAACATTCTAAAATTCTACTCCTCCTAATTTTTATTGCAAATGCTTTTGTAGCCAAAGCCGATGAAGGTATGTGGCTGCCTCAATTGCTAGGTAAGCTCAATGAAAGCCGCATGAAAAGCCTTGGCATGAAAATAAGTGCAGCAGATATTTACAGCATAAACAAAGGCAGTTTGAAAGATGCAATAGTTAGTTTTGGTGGATTTTGTACTGGTGAAATTATTTCTACAAAAGGGTTGGTGCTTACGAACCACCATTGTGGTTTTGATGCTATACAAAACCATAGTACGCTTGAAAAAAATTATATACGTGATGGTTTTTGGAGCAAAACAAATGCAGATGAAATACCAAACAAGGGATTGTTTGCAACTTTTATTGTACGTATAGATGATGTGAGTACGGCAGCATTGGTGGGCATTACAAGCAATATGACTGAGGCAGAAAGAATGGCTGCAATAGATAAAAATTTACAGCAAATAAATGCAGCGGCAAAGAAAGAGGCTACGCAAAAAAGTTTTACCCGTGGTTTTTTTGAGGGCAACCAATATTATCTTTTTGTAACAGAAACCTACAACGATGTGCGCTTGGTGGGTGCACCGCCAAGTGCTATAGGCAACTTTGGAAAGGATACCGATAACTGGGTGTGGCCAAGGCATACAGGCGATTTTAGTATGTTTAGAATTTATGCTAGTAAGGATAATAAGCCTGCAGATTATTCTGTGGATAATGTACCTTTTACACCGAAAAAATCATTAAATATTTCAATAGATGGTATTGCAGAAAATGATTTTACGATGGTGTTTGGTTTTCCGGGAAGAACGACGGAATACTTGTACAGCGAGGCTGTGGAGCAAATAAGAACGGTAAACGACCCTGCAAAAATTGCGATAAGAGATAAGGCACTTAATATTATTGATGGCTTTATGCGAAAAGATGAAGGCATAAAAATACAGTACGCTGCAAAATATGCAAGCATTCAAAATGCATATAAAAAATGGCAAGGTGAAGTGCTAGGTTTAACAAGAACGGATGGCGTTGGTAGAAAGAAAACCCAAGAAATGGAGTTTCAAAAAAGAGTAGATGCCGACCCTAGTTTGTATGCAAAATATGGTTTGTTGTTGCAAACTTTGCAAGTGGGATATAACGATATTAAATCATTGGGTTTGGCAAGAGATTATTATCAAGAGATTGTTTCTAAAATTGAAATATTTACAATAGTGGCCCAATTAAATAATTTGGTAAGTGCGTTTGAAAAAAATGGACAAAAGGGTTTTGATGAAACCAAACCAAAAGTAAAAGCCATGTTGGAAGATTTTATGAAAGAGTTTAATCCTACGGTAGATAAAAAATTATTTGAGGGGTTGATGGAAATGTATGTGAAAAATCAACCCGAGAGTGTTGTTTCGCCAATGGCTAAAACATTGTACGATGCTGATATTAGATTGGCTGCTGATATCATGTATAAAGAAACTTCGTTAACAGATATAGCAAAATTAAATGCATTGATAGATGGCAAGCCCGAAGATTTGATTGCATTTATGAAAGGAAGTAATACAGTGTCGTTTCAAAAAGATTTGCTAGCAACTTATCAAACTGCCGTACAAAAAGATTTAACGGGTGTGCAGAATCGAATAACAGTTGCACAACGCACATATATGCAAGCACAAATGGAAGTGTTTAAAGAAAAAACATTTTTTCCTGATGCCAATAGTACTCTTAGAGTTACGTTTGGTAAAGTACAAGGTTACAAGCCAAAAGATGGGGCATACTACGATTTTAAAACAGACCTTGATGGTGTAATGGAAAAATACAAGCCTGGAGATTATGAATTTGATGTGCCTGAAAAATTGCGTACGCTGCATAAGAATAAAGATTATGGGCAGTACGGTGTGGCAGGAAAAATGCCTGTATGCTTTATAGCTACAAACCACACTACTGGCGGCAATAGCGGTAGTCCTGCTTTAGATGCGTATGGTAATTTAATTGGTTTAAATTTTGATCGTGTGTGGGAAGGTACGATGAGCGATATTAATTATGATGCATCTATTTGCAGAAATATAATGGTGGATATTCGTTATGTACTTTTTATTGTAGATAAATTTGCTGGAGCAGAAAGATTGGTGAAGGAAATGAATTTGGTGCATCCAAAGAAGAAGAAATAGGGGGATTTTGGATAAGGATTTATGAATATTTTTATGTAATGATGATTACTGTGTTTACCAACTATGAACTCAAACGGATTTTTTTATTTAAAAATATCATTATTAAAAAAATCTACAATGAACAACCTTACCCAACTAAATTATATTTTTGATGGCAGGCGAATATATAATAGCGGTACAGTATCTGAAACCAAAGCAAAAGAAATACTGCAACGAGTATTTAGAGATGATTCTGCTAAGTTTTACTTAGCTAGGCCTAGTCTTTTTGCTCCTTACAGCCTTTCTGAATTTATAGATTTGGTAAACAGCGATAGTTTTATTAATAACAGTATCTTAAGATTCGTTAAAACAAAGTAATGCGAAAAGAAACGTATAGTCTTATAAAAATAATTGAAAACGTAATTTTATTACTAGACATTGAGGGAATTATTTATATCCAAACTTCAAATTTTGAGCTCTCATGTTTTGGAAAAGATGATTTGAAACTTAATAGTATATTATTTGCGAAAGAACGAATTCAAAGTTTACAAATACAAAACAATGATATATATTTCATTGAACAATCAAGTGGACATATATATAGCTCAATAGACTTAAATAATAGAATAAGCGATAAAAAATATTTTGATTTTTTTGTAATAGATAATAGATTGTTAGTAATTTCGTCAAAATTACATTTTTCTCCTTTGAGGCTAAAACGAGAATTGACTGAGTTATTGACAGGTATTGAAATCTTTGAAATGGATGATATTAAAATGTTTTATCTCTTAAAAACATCAATAATTTTCCACAACGACATAAAACTAATTTTTTATTATGATATAGATCTCAATGGGTACAAAACAGGCAGTTTTGATTTTACCAAAGTACTCAAAAAAGATAATAAAGAAACGATAAGCAAGTATAGTAGTTTTTATGCAATATGTAAATATGAAAATCAATTTATTTTTG
>JAYVID010000341.1:0-2117 GCA_043770525.1 Ferruginibacter sp. | reverse complement strand
GATATTATGCTTGAGAATCCTTTTAACTTAAATGCACCAAATTTTGCTCCAAAAGCAGGTAGCCCAGCTACTGCTGCAAATGCATCTAGTTTCTTTGGTCTTACAGGCTTTTCTACTACCTCTTATGTAGGTGCTGTAGGTACTACAAACTGGCTACAAGGTTGGACAAGTTTTACACCAAAAACAAATGTGTATTAAAATTAGTTTAGTATAAATCATAAAGGCCGCTTACATTTGTGAGCGGCTTTTTTATGTATAATTTTATGAAAAAAAGTATCAAATTATTCTTGCTAGTTTTTATTTTTTTGGGCTGTGCAGAAAGAAAAAATAAAGATAATGCGCAAAAAATAGTAGTTAATAATACGCCCAAGGCTTCTTCCATTGTAGAAATAGATGATAGACTTAATAATATAGATAGTGTAGTGTATGTTTTTTATAAAGATCCGCATGGTATAGACTCTTTACGATACACAAGATTTTACACGCAGTATAGTGATGCTGATAGCAATAATATCCATTTTTTGAAACAACAATTAATCGGTACTGTAGAAAAATTAGAGAAGATAAAGGCATGTAGAAGCGAAGGGAAAATTTGGTGTTTTAGCAAGCAAAACATTATTCAGACTATTTATTTTTCAAGTTTTAATAAAGACTGTAATTTTTTGTATATTATAAAAGATGGTATGTTTTACTATACTAATTTAGAGAATACCTACAGTGAAAAAATTCTCAGCATGAAAGCGACCAAACCTTCATAGCTGAATTTGCAAAATATCACATAAAAACACCTGCATTTTCTTTTAACAGCAATGCAATGGTAAAGTTTGCTAACTTTAAAGTAAAAAATATTGAAGTTAGCAAAAACTATATGGCTATTTTTTATAGTAATTTTTATTGAAAACAATACAGCAAAAGCCCAATCTGTTTACGAAAAATTTACCGTTTATTATTTTGGTGATACCATTACGGTTCGTTCCAACATTGAATTCCCGGAAATAGAAGTTAAAAAAAATATTACAGAAAAAGATGTGCTTGAGTTTTATAAAGAAGCCAATAAACTTAATTTTCAGCCATTAATAGAAGTTATACTTGCTTACAAAAAAAAATATGCATTAGATGACTGGCTGTTTTACCAACTTATAAGAAGGTCAGCCGAACAGCTTTGTGGAAAAAGGAAAAATTTTGAATATTATACCATAAGCAAATGGTTATTGCTTGTACAATGCGGCTACAATGCCAAGCTAGCTTTTATAAATGAAAAGTTGTTATTGTATGTACAGAGCAACGATAATATTTACGACATACCTTTATTTGCATTGAACGGTAAGCAATTTGTTTGCCTAAACATTCATGATTTTGCAAAAATAAATTTTAAAGAAAGTGAATTAAAAAAAGTAAATATTGAAGTAGCTAATGCAGACAAACCTTTTTCGTATAAAATAAATACTATACCAGATTTTAAAGAGAAGTACATGAATGAAAAGGAGGTTTTCTTTAAATATCATAAGCGTATGAATAGTTTTAAAATATCTATTGATGAGCAAATGGAAATTCTTTTCAATAATTATCCTGCTGTAGATTTTGATTATTATTTTAATATTCCTATAAGTACGAACACTTATAATTCTCTAATTCCATTTTTGAAAGATGCTGTAAAAAAAATGTCGCAAAAAAATGGCGTGGATTTTTTAATGCACTTTACTAGAAACGCTTTTTTGTACGAAACAGATCAGCAAAATTTTGGCACTGAAAAAAGATTATCTCCTGAGCAAACGTTGATGAACAAATACAGCGATTGCGATGACAGGGTTTCGTTATTTTATTATTTGGTAAAAGAAATATACAATCTACCAATGATTGTATTGTTGTATCCCACACATGTTACTATGGCTGTAGAGTTGGCTAAACCGATTGGTAACCCTATTGAGTATAAAGGCAGAAAATTTACTTTTTGTGAACCCACCCCACAAAAAGACAATTTACCCATTGGTAAATTGATGGATGAATATAATGGTAAAGAGTATAAGATAGCGTTTGAGTACTTACCTACAAAAAAGTAATATTTTGTTCACACATGTATAGCTAAAATACAATTGGGCAAGAGTAATTTTACAATC
>JAYVID010000340.1:0-5671 GCA_043770525.1 Ferruginibacter sp. | reverse complement strand
TTTACAGCAATGCGCAGAGTTGAATATGGTAATTACAAACATTACTACGGCTGCAAATTTCTTTCACATGCTACGCCGCCAAATGGCTTGGCCGTTTAGAAAACCATTGGTAAATTTTTCGCCAAAAGCAAACTTGCGCTTGCCTGCTACCTACAGCGATGTAAGTGCATTTACCGAAGGAGGTTTTACAGAAGTGTATGATGATGCAACCAACACAGATGCAAGCATTATAAAAAAAGTATTGATGTGTAGCGGTAAAATATATTTTGATTTATTAGAAAGAAAAGAAAAAGAAGGTAGAGATGATGTGGCAATTATAAGACTAGAACAATTGTACCCTCTACCGCAAAATAAATTGGATGAGTTGTATGCAAAATACAGCAAAGCTATTTGGCATTGGGTGCAAGAAGAACCACAAAACATGGGTGCTGCATCTTACCTGCGTATGAATTTGGAGAGTATTAATTTTCATATCATCAGCAGAAAAGCAAGTGCAAGTACAGCTAGTGGGTATAGTAAAATACATGCTAAGGAGCAGGTGGCAGTGGTGGATACGGCGTTTTCGATTTAGTTCAAAGTTGAAGGTTCAAAGTTAAAGGTTTGCGAAGATTGTATATTGTTGACAGAAGCCTATAGTCATATTTCAGTATCAAAATAAAGCTTAAATAAAAGTTTCGTTCAAACGAAACTTTTGTTATTTTTGCAATTAGAAAATAGAAAATGGATAAACTGTTTGATGTAGTTTTTTTGGATGAGGTTTTTGATTATTTGAAGAAATTAAATCCGAAGCATTATCAAAAGATTCTTTACAATATAAGAAAAGCTCAGTCTGAACATGACCCTGAGTTATTTAAAAAGTTGGATGATGAAATTTGGGAGTTTAGAACACTTTACCAAAGTTTACAATACAGGTTGCTAGCTTTTTGGGATAAATCAAATGCATCTGAAACATTAGTAATTTCTACACATGGATTTATAAAAAAACAAAGTAGAGTACCTGAAAAAGAAATCAATAAAGCAAAAGAGATTAGGAAAAAATATTTTGAAAAAAAAATTAAAAATAAAAAGTAATGAAGACATACACTTTGGATGAAGTACAGGATAAATTACTTGGTAAAAAAGGTACACCCAATAGAGATAAATTTGAATATGAGTTACAGATGGACTTAATTGGTAAAGCAATAAAAGAAACTAGGCAAGAACGTCAACTCACACAAGAGGATTTGGGAAAACTGATAGGTGTACAAAAAGCTCAAATTTCTAGATTGGAAAGTAATGCAAGTAATGTAACAATGGATACATTAATGAAAGTATTCGGTGCATTAAAAGCAAAAGTAAAATTTCAAGTAGAACTATCAAATGCAACTTTTAATGTTGGTAGATAAAAGTTAAATAGTAAGATGAAGATGAAATGTGCGACGCCACTGAAGTTCAATCAAGGTACTTCAGCCCATAAAACAACAATCAAAATTTTATGCAAAGCATAAAATAAATTATTAAAAATCTGAGCAAATCAGAAAAATCTGAGAGCCAAAAATTAAATTAAACACTTTGCGCACTTTGCATTCTTACATGCTTTGCGTGAGATAAAAAATATAACCATGTTTCAAAGTTTAAGTGAAAGATTAGAAAGTGCTTTTAAAAATATAAAAGGCGAAGGCAGAATAACCGAGCTCAACATTGCCAATACGGTAAAAGATATTCGCCGTGCATTGGTAGATGCCGATGTAAATTATAAAATTGCAAAAGAGTTTACCGACAAAGTAAAAGAAACTGCCCTTGGCGCCAAAGTGTTGCTAGCCGTGAATCCCGGGCAGCAGATGGTGAAAATTGTGCAAGATGAATTGACGGCGCTCATGGGTGGAAAAGAAAGTGAGTTTAATGTAAATGGCAACCCTGCAATAATATTAGTAGCGGGCTTGCAAGGAAGTGGGAAAACAACTTTTAGTGGTAAGCTTGCCAATTATTTAAAAACAAAAAAAGGTAAATCGCCATTGCTAGTAGCAGCAGATATTTACCGCCCTGCGGCCATAGACCAACTAGAAGTGCTAGGCGGGCAAATAGGAGTAGATGTGTATTGCGAGCGTGAAAACAAAGACGCAGTAAGCATTGTACAGAATGCTATAAAAGAAGCACGCAGCAAAAATAAAAATGTAATCATCATAGATACGGCGGGCCGCCTTGCGGTAGATGAAGTGATGATGACCGAAGTAGCCAATGTAAAAGCAGCGGTGAACCCACACGAAATTTTATTTGTGGTGGACAGTATGACGGGGCAAGATGCAGTAAACACTGCGGCTGCGTTTAATGAGCGATTAGATTTTAGTGGTGTGGTGCTTACAAAACTCGATGGCGATACAAGAGGCGGTGCGGCACTGTCCATACAATATACGGTGAACAAGCCCATCAAATTTATGAGCAGTGGCGAAAAAATGGATACGCTAGATGTGTTTTACCCCGAGCGTATGGCGCAGCGTATTTTGGGCATGGGCGATATTGTGAGTTTGGTAGAAAAAGCACAAGAACAATTTGACGAAGCCGAAGCAGCAAAGCTTGAAAAACGCATTCGCAAAAATCAATTTGACTTTGAAGATTTTAAAACACAGCTTGGCCAAATAAAAAAAATGGGCAACATTAAAGACCTCATGGGCATGATACCTGGCGTAGGAAAACAAATAAAAGATGTGGACATAAACGACGATGCATTTAAAGGAATAGAAGCCCTGATAAACAGCATGACCGTTATTGAACGCCGCAACCCCGACCTCATAAACCCAAGCCGCAAAGCCCGTATAGCCAAAGGCGCCGGAAAAGATATTGCAGAACTAAACGCCTTCCTCAAACAATTTGAACAAATGAAAGGCATGATGAAAATGATGAACAAAATGCCAATGGGGCGGATGCCGGGGATGAGGTAGAGATTTCTGATTTATTGATTTATGATTTTATTTGATGCTTGCTGTTCTTTAGAATTGAAAGCATTTTTTATTACAAAAATCTTCGCTTTTCTCTTCGCTACAATCTTCGCAAAAGTCCCTCCTGTGGAGGGATTTAGGGAGGCTTTTTATTCTTCGCTACAATCTTCGCAAAAGTCCCTCCTGTGGAGAGCCTGTCCCGTTTTCGGGAGATTTAGGGAGGCTTTTTTCGGGGGAGATAGAGGGGGCCTTGGAGCATGAGCCATTGAAGCTCTGTTGAACTTCAGTCCCCCGCTATCCATTGCAATAGGCTTCGTTCCTCGCCTATTTTCATTTCTATCGGGGCTAGGCTGAGCATTTGTAATTCTATTTTGCTTTTATTGTGGAGGAGATAGAAGCGAAGAATAAGGAATAATTTATGATATTTATTTTCAAATAAATAAATTTATATTATTCTATTAAAAATAATAATTGAAAAGAATGCTCAAAAATTTATTCTCAAGCTTTCAACAAAAAGACATTTATAAAAAATATATTTATGCATTTATTTCATGCCTTACTCCTTTTATTTTTTTATTTATCTTTTTAATAGACGGATTTACATTTAACCTCACTGATGCTACTTTTTGGGCACTTTTTTTAATAACACTAGCCCCATGTTCAATAGTCGGAATAATAATTGGAATTACCGGACTAAATGAATCTCTAAAAGAAAATAGCAAAAAAAATAGGATGATTGGTACAGGTATAATTATGTTAGCTGCAGTAGAATTAGTTTTTGGTGTATTTGGCTTGATGTTAATTTATCTTGTAACAGGCTAGAGAAAAAATTTTTTTACCATTATCATCTAATTGTTTTAAGTGAATAAAGCAGAATAAAATAAAAAGGAATTATTATATTTACACCACTAAATTATTTCACCATGGCAGCAATAGCAGGTATAAAAACTAAAAAAAATACTCGTGGGCAAATAACCCACATTACTGTAGATGTAAGAAAGCACAAAGAAGTAATACCTATGTTTAACGAAATAGGGTTAATGCCTAAAACGAAGTTTCAAGAGCAATGTGAAAAAGGAACACCACTAGAAGAAGCTAGACAAGAATTATTGGCACATATAAGAAGTTTTCCATGGAAAAAATAATATTAGATGACTTAGTAAAAACTAAGTTACGGGAACTTACATCCACACTTTTTGAAGATGAATATTTTGGCTTTGTTTCAGATGCTGAAAATTATGTTAATACTATTTTAGATTTTATCTTTACTATTCCAACTCTAAAACATAAACGTACTTTATACACAAAATACGGTTCATATTATTGCAAGTACAAGCACAATCATAAAACTACTTGGTACATTACATTTGATGTAGAAGATGATACCTACCTTATACAAAACATTACCAATAACCACTCGGCAGATTATCCAAAGTTTATTAGTTGGTTGCAATAATTAATGACTAATCTTACAACATGAAATTTTATACATTATTATTAAGTTTTACCATTTTATGCATTAATAATGCAAAAGCAAATGACAGTTGTATTATTTATATAAATGAAGCAAGAAGGTTAATGGGCGAAAGTGAAAATGTAAAAGCAATCTTATTAATTGATAAATGTATTTTGTTAGATAACAAAAATGCATACGTTTATAATTTGAAAGGCTGTGCTACTGTTTTTAAAAGTTCTCTTAATAATGAAATAAATAACAAGCAAGCACTCATCTTGTTTAATAAGGCTATTGAGATAGATAGTTCAAAGAGTGAATATTACAATAATAGAGGTTGGGCACACCAAAATTTAGATAAGTTAATTCTTTCGTATTTAGATTATAAAAAAGCACTTTCGTTAGATACCAATAATTTGGTTTCTCATTCTAACATACTAAGAAATTTATGGATAAGGAATAAATTTAAAGACGCATATGCTTATTCTGAAATCCTCATAAAAAAATTTCCAAACGATGGTTATGCTTATCATGTGAGGGGAAATCTTAAAAGAGATTACTTGCATAAGTACAAAGAAGGAAATATTGATATTAAAATTTCAGAAAAATTAAAGTGGGATATGGGAGAATTTTTTATTTATTAATGCCAAAAACGAAATTTCAAGAGCAATGTGAAAGAGGGGCTCCAATTGAAGAAGCTTTTGATGAAGTAAAAAAACACATCAAAAGTTTAGGGGAAAATAGTTCTTGATAATTTTTTGTTTTCTTCCTACAATTCAAGCACAAAGAGCCTCACAAAACCCACCTCTAATTAAAACAAAAAATGTAAATTTGTTCTAAATACAACACATGAATACAAAAGCCATAAGACAAGAATTGCACAATTACCTTGAAGTAGCTGAAGATAAAAAGGTAAAAGCTATTTATACGATGATGCAAGAAAGTATAAAAGAAAGTGCAATCAATTACTCTAAAGATTTACAGCAGAATTAGATACACGTTTTGAAACGTTTAAAGATGGTTCTGCAAAAATGATAACTTCAAAAGAAAGTAAAAGTCGTTTGCAAAAAATAATAAAAGCGCATAGTAAATAAATGAGTTACCAATATTAATTTCATATAGCAGCACAGTTTGAATATGAAGAATCGTTGCTTTGGTATTTATTAGGCAGTGAAAAGGCTGCTAACAATTTTATTCTTGCTGTTGATGAAACGCTTTCTTTAATTTGCAACCATCCCAGAAGGTGGCGCAATATTTATAAAAATTACAGAGAACTTAATCTGAGAAAATATCCTTTACAATT
>JAYVID010000339.1:0-10232 GCA_043770525.1 Ferruginibacter sp. | reverse complement strand
TACAGTGGGCAGTTGGCAGTGGGCAGTTGGCAATTTGTAAATGTTACCAATGCTTCAAAATCGGTAATTATTATTGGTGCGGGACCAGCAGGTATTTTTGCAGCATTAATGTTGTTAGAGAAAGGTATAAAACCCATTATTTTAGAGAGAGGAAAAGATGTAAGAGCAAGGCGTAGAGATTTAGCTAAATTGAACAAAGAAGGAATAGTAAACCCAGAAAGTAATTACTGCTTTGGAGAAGGTGGCGCAGGTACATATAGTGATGGTAAGTTGTATACACGCAGCAATAAGCGTGGTAACATTAATAGAATTTTAGATTTATTTGTACACTTTGGTGCGCCAGAAAATATAACCTCAGATGCACACCCACACATTGGCACCAACAAACTTCCACAAATTATTACTGCCATGCATGAGCAAATAAGGGCTTGTGGTGGAGAAGTATTGTTTGAAAAAAAAGTAATTGATTTTGTAATAGCTTCAGATAAAATAGTAGGAGTAAAAACTGCTGATGGAAATTCTTTTGCTGCGGATGCATATATATTAGCTACCGGGCATAGTGCAAGAGATATGTTTAGTTTATTGCATGCTAAAAATATTTTGATAGAAGCAAAACCCTTTGCTTTAGGGGTTCGCATAGAGCATCCTCAAAGCTTAATAGATAAAATACAATACCATTGTACTACCGAAAGAGATGAATTTTTGCCACCAGCTTCTTACAGCTTGGTACAACAAGTAAATAATAGAGGCGTATTTTCTTTTTGCATGTGCCCTGGCGGTATTATAGCACCAGCAGCTACAGATGCAGGGGAGTTGGTTGTAAATGGCTGGAGCCCATCTAAAAGAAACAATCCTTTTGCAAATAGTGGTATGGTGGTGCAAGTAGAGTTGGCGGATGCAGTAAAAGAATTAAGTTTAGAAGGTTTAGGTAGTTTAGAAAGTTTAGAAAAAGACCCCTTGGTATTTATGAAGTTTCAACAACTTATAGAGCAAAAAGCCTACAAGGCGGGTGGTGGAAACTTTGCAGCGCCTGCACAACGCATGCAAGATTTTGTAAACAAAAAATTATCTCTTTCCTTGCCAGTTAATTCATATTTGCCAGGCCTCACTTCTGTAAAACTCGATACTGTTTTACCAGCTTTTATTTATGATTCGTTAGCTGAGGGTTTTAAAATGTTTGGTAAAAAACTAAGAGGATATTTTACAAACGATGCAGTGGTAGTAGCTGTAGAAAGCCGAACCTCAAGCCCTGTTCGTATTCCACGCAATGCAGATAATTTGCAACATCCTCAAATAAAAAATTTATACCCTTGTGGCGAAGGTGCCGGCTATGCAGGTGGTATTGTAAGTGCTGCTATGGATGGGGAAAGAGTAGCGGAGGGAATTGTTGAATTGTTTAATTGTTGAATTGTTTGTATTTCGCCTGATAACTAGATTTGTAAAAAAACTTTGAACTTTGAATCTTGAACTTCCTCAAACTAAATAAGGGTTATTCCTGCATTCATTCCCAATTGTAGTTGGCAGCCCATGCCCGCTAAAAACGGTAGTGTCTTCTGGCAAGGTCATTAGTTTTTCTTTTATGCTTTGTATGAGGGTTTCATGATTGCCCCCAGGTAAGTCACTTCTGCCTACACTGTTTCTAAAAAGTACATCGCCACTTACTACAAATTTATTTTTGACACTATAAAAGCTGATGCTGCCAGGACTGTGGCCGGGTGTAAGTAAAACCATTAATTCATCATCTCCAATTTTTATGATTTCACCTTCATTTAGGTATATAAATTCACCTTCATAATTATCAAAAGGAAGATTGTACATAAGCCCACTAGTAGTTGCAAATGCTAAAACTGGTTTTTCATTCTCATGTATTTGTAAGGTAAGGTTGTATTTATTAGCTATAAATTTATTGCCAAATACATGGTCTAAGTGGCAATGTGTATTTATAAGCATTTTTGGAGTAAGCTTGTTTTTATCTATAAAAGCCAGCATTTTATCTTTTTCTTCATCAAAATAGCAACCTGGGTCTATGATAATACATTCGTTAAATTCATTATAAAGTATATAAGTATTTTCTTGAATGGGGCTAAATTCGAATGATTTTACAGTAAGCATGAAACTATTTTTAAAATGTTTTTCTTTTTATGGGTTAATAAGTTAATTTTAAGCATTCATATCAACAATTAAGTATGGCAAAGTTCAGTAGAATATTTTTTATATCCACTTTTTTAATTTTTGTTTTTGCAAATACCAATGCTCAGGTAAATGCAGTAACCTTTGGTAAAAATAGGGTACAGTACAAAAAATTTAAATGGGAGTTTTATCAAACCGAAAATTTTAATGTATACTTTAATAAGGGTGGGCAAGAGCTTGCTAAGTTTGTAGCACAATCTGCAGAAAAAGAACTGCCGAGTATAGAAGCAGCGGCTGAGTATAGCTTACAGCGCCGTGCAAATATTATTTTGTACAATGAGTTTGCAGATATGAAGCAATCTAACATTGGCCTTGAATCAGATTTGCTAGCCTCCGCTGGTGCAGTTACCCGTTTGGTAAACAATAAAATGGTGGTTTATTATGATGCCAATCATTATAATCTTAAAAGACAAGTAAGACAAGGTATTGCAGATATTATTACAAAAAATGTATTATTTGGCGATGATTTGGGAGAAGTAGCAAGCAACCAAGCTTTGTTAGATTTGCCTGTATGGCTCACTGATGGCTATGTAGCATATTTAGGAGAAAACTGGAGTGCAGAATTGGATGATGATTTAAAAGCAGAAATGCTGAGTGGTGAGTATAAAAAGTTTTCAAAGTTTGCTTTTAGAAAACCACTACTTGCAGGCCATTCTTTTTGGTATTACATAGAAGAAAAATACAAAAAAGAAAACGTTACTTATTTTTTATACTTGGCAAGGGTGTATAAAAATTTAGACAAAGCATGTAAGCAAATTACAAAGCTTAGTTTTAAGCAAGTGCAGGCAGATTTTATGGCTTATGAAGAAGAAAAATATGACAACGATATTTCAAGAAGAAGGTATTATACAAAAGGGAGTGTAGTGGAAAGTTTTGATATAAACAAAAGAAAAAATTATTATCGATTTAATGTAAACCCAGTAAAAAGGAACAATGATTATGTAGTTACAAAGTTTAGCAAAGGCATTGTAAGGGTTATTATAAATGAGGATGGCGATGACAAAACCCTTTTAAAATATGGTCATAGGGCTTATGAGGCGGAAGTAAATCCAAGTTATCCTATTATGGCATGGGATCCCAAGGGTACGAGGATTTCTGTTATATATTCTACTGAAGGCAAGTTGAAACTTTTTGTATACGATGCTGTAACCAGAATTAAACAATACAAAATTGATTTAACCAATACTTTTGACCAAGTGCAAGATGTTAAGTATATGCTTAATAGTAAAACACTTTTGCTATCGGCGGTAAAAAATGGTCATACCGATATTTATTCTTACGATATAGAAAAAGAAACTGCTAAGCAAATAACAAATGATGTGTACGATGATCTAGATCCTACATTTGTTTCTTTTCCGGGTAAAACAGGTATTATTTTTAGCAGCAATAGACCTAGCCCAGAAGCGATAAGCAGAGATACTATTTTGCCAAGTGATAATAGGTACAATGTTTTTTTAGCAACAAACTTTGGAGACAAACCAGAGCTTAATCAAATAACACAGCTTACCAAATTAAAATATGGGAATGCACGTTTTCCTACACCCTACAACAATACTCACTTTACTTTTATTAGTGATGAAAATGGAATTGCTAATAGGTACGCTGGTTTCTTTGTGAGCAAGGCTGAGGGCTTGGATACATTGGTTATGATTGGAGACGATATTTTGCGTAATCCTACAGCAAAATTTGTTGATAGTACTTTGCGTGCCTATAAAAAATCAGATGTAGATTCTATAGCAATTGTAGCTGTTTCATCAGATTCTACTTATGTATTTCCATTATCTAATTACCCCAGCTCGTTAGCAGAAAGTAGGATAGCAGGAGAAATGAACCAAGTAAGTGAAGTATCTAAAGATTATGGTGAAAAAACATTGTTTAAATTAAAGATAGACGAGAATACTTTGCGCAGAAGAAACATAACTGCTTTACCAACTGAGTATGCTAAAAAACTTATGAGGGAAAGCAAACTTACCTCAGTAAAGGCAGTGCCGCTTAAACCTGGTGAAGTGAGAGCAGTTGTAGATACCGTAAAAAAACAAGATGATTTTTTTCAATCAGAATTTGCTAATGAAAAACCAGATACATCTAAAAAAAGTGGCTCTGAAATAATTACTGCAGGTAGCGCAGATCCTACTGCTAATGAGGGGGTTTTGGCAAAATCTAAATTATTTAAATACAAACCAATTAAGTTTTCTATAGATTATGGTTCTGGTGGCCTAGCTAGTTCAGTATTAATAAACCGATACGAAACTTATAATGGGGGGGCAGGGCCCATAAGATTAAACGGTGCTACTCCATTAAATGGCTTAGTAAGAATGGGCACATCAGACTTGATGGAAGATATAAAAATTAATGGTGCCTATAGATTAGGTACAAATTTAAAAGACAATGAGTGGTTGTTAAATTATCAAAACCTAAAACGCAGGTTGGATTGGGGGCTTACTTATTACAGAAATGCACAAGGGTTTCAGATTTCTGGTACCCCTTTTATTGGTAAAGAAATTACCAATATCTATCAAGTAAATATTTCTTATCCATTTGATGAATCAAAAAGTATACGATACACTCACGCTGTAAGAGCCGATAATAATATTTTAAGTGGGTTTCCTTCTGCTTCCGATATAGTTTTGAAAGAACCTAACTTTAGAACTTGCTACTCCATGTCACATATAGAATTTGTATATGATAATAGTTTAAAAATTGCTCAAAATATAATGAATGGAGCTAGAGCAAAAGTATATGGAGATTTTAATAGGCAAATTAACAAAGACGCATCTGCAGGGGGTAAAAATAGTTTTAATATAGGTTTTGATACAAGATATTACCACCCTATTTATCGCAACTTTATTTGGGCTGGTAGAGCAGCAGGTGATTTTAGTTTTGGAGATCAAAAAATCATTTATTATTTAGGTGGTGTAGATGGCTGGCTCATGTTTGGACCAAACCAATTAGGCAATGGAAAGGATAGATATTTTTATTCCAATAATCCTCCAAGTGCAAATGAAGTATATGCTTTTCAAAGCTTGGCAGTAAATATGAGAGGGTTTAAGCAAAATATTGCAAGTGGTAGTAATTACTTTGTTTTAAATAGCGAATTTAGGCTACCCGTTTTTACAACATTGTTTGATAAAACTATCAACAATTCTTTTATTCGTAATTTTATGCTTACACAATTTATAGATATTGGTACTGCATGGAATGGAGGTTTTGATCAAATAAGAAGACCGATTTTGAATTATAATACTGCAATAGGGCCAGGTGTACCAGGGCCAGTAACTGTAAAAATTAAAGCAGGTGGATTAGGCCCTTTTGCGGGTGGTTATGGCTTTGGAGCTCGTTCATCTTTATTAGGTTATTATGTAAAGTTTGATGCAGGCTGGCAAATGAATGGTTTCTTTAGAGGCAAGCCTCAAATGTATCTTTCTCTTGGGTTAGATTTTTAATTTATCAAATTTTTGTTTATAAGCTGGTTCAATAAAATGAGCCAGCTTTTTTATGGGTATGGATGTGCATTTTTAATTTTATTTTTTTGAAAAGCCAAAATTTACTGTGTTAACAAAAGGAATCAATTGTTCTACTTTATTCTTGTTTTTTATTTTCCCTCAATGCCTCTTTCAATTCTTTTTATGGAATAGTTTTACTTCTAGCATCTTACTATAAAACGGCCATTTTTTTAAAATTTATTTATTCATTTTTTAAAAATTACTATTATGAAAACAGATGCAATTTTAAAAGCTGATATACTAGACATTATTTTTGAAAACAAAAACAAAATGTACGGTGCTTATGCATTAAGAAAGTTTTATAACAATAGATTGTATAAGGCGTTGGGTATAATGATGGGATTGGTAGCTCTACTTTGTTTGTTTAGTTTTATGGTTAAAGAAAAGGTGTTGATAAATGCAATAGTTTATGAAGATAGTACCAGTTTAGCTCCACCACCAAGTGATCCAAAAAAACCAGAACCTCCAAAAATTAAAGCACCTGCTATTGCAGCTACAGCAGCAAAAATAAATATCCCTACACAGGATTTTAGAAAGGTTGTATTAACTAATGAACCAGTAAAAACAATTTTAACTGAATTAAAAGATGGAATACAATTTGACGTAAAAGATAATATTGGAGACCCCAAAAAAGATTTAATAATAACGAAACCTTTACCAAAAACCGATAGTGTAGGACTTGCCATTGTAGAGCCTGTAAAACCAATTGTAGATAAAGATACACCAAATGAAACTGCAGAAGTTATGCCAAAATACCCAGGAGGTATGGAAGAATTAAGAAAGTTTTTGCAAAAAAATCTGAGTAACCCAAGCGACATAGATGAAGGAGAAACGGTATCTGTAAAAGTAAGATTTGTAGTAGGCTATGATGGTAAACTTAAAAGTTTTGAAACCATAGAAGATGGAGGAGATGCTTTTAATAAAGAAGTAATTAGAGTGCTTAAAAAAATGCCACAATGGATTCCTGGTAAATCTAAAGGCGAAACTGTTTCTGTTTATTATACTATTCCTGTAAAGTTTACATCAATATCTGATTAGAATAATTGTTTTTACCTTAATTTGCTACCTCAAATAAACACTATGGCTTTAGAAGAATTTGATAAAGACCCGTTGACTGAAAGAGAGAGAGGAATGGTGCGCTTAAAAAGTATGACAAATTATGTAATGGGGCTTATGATAATAGGAGCGGGTTTATTCTTTTTTATACCTACAGAAAAAACGAAAGGGTTTCATGAAAAGTACGATCCAGATATGATAAAAATGTTGGCCATAGTTTGTTTTATTTATGGCATTTTTAGAATATTTAGAGGTTATCAGAAAAATTATTTTAGAGATTGATAGTATGCAAAGTTTAAATAAAAATATTGTTTTGTTGGTTGGGTTTTTATGTTGTTTTGCAGCTTGTGAAGAAGATAAGGAGAAAAGAGTAGAAGGAGATTCCCCCAAAAAAGGTACTATTGAAATAAGTGTAGATGAATCTTTTGAACCTGTAATAAGAGAGCAGATAGCCATGTATGAAGCATCTAACCCTGGTACTAAAATAAATGCACAATATAAAACTGAGGCAGCTTGTTTAAAAGACTTTTTTAATGATTCTTTAAACAGAATGGTAATTGTAACCAGAGGACTTACAGATAAGGAAGAAAAATACATGATAAGTAAGCTTGGTTTTAACCCAGGTTGGAATGCAATAGCTTCTGATGCAGTTGCTATAGTGATAAATACCAATAGCAAGGATACATTATTTACCATGGAGAGTTTGCAAAAAAAGTTGCTAGGAGATGCGGGTAAAAATCAAACATTGGTATTTGATGGAATAAGTAAAACGAGCACTGCACGTTTTATACAAGATTCTGTTTTAAAAGGACAGCCTTACGATACAGCAGTTGTAAGAGCAGTAAAAAATAGTGATGAAGTATTAGAATATGTAGCAACACACCCAACTGCAATAGGTTTTGTTGGTATAAATAGAATTGGTAATCCTGAAAATCCTGCACAAGTAGCTATGCTTAAAAGAGTAAAGTTAGCTTATTTGCGTTGCGATATTTGTCAATACCAACCCTATATATTGCCAGCTCAAGAAACGATTTTAAACAGAAGGTATCCTTTAGTACGAGGCTTGTATTATCTTATTAAAGAAAATTATAAAGGATTGGGTAACGGTTTTGTGGCATTTTTAAAATACGAAAGAGGACAGTTAATATTTAGAAGAGCATATTTAGGCCCTACTATGAATTTTATGGTACGGAATGTGCATTTAAATACAGAGCTGCCAAAAGATTAACATTATTTAACTTTTTATTGCAAACAATTCTTTAAAATTGTAGTCTAAATTAAAACGGAAGAAATGATCAAAATGAAAACTGGGTTTATGGTGCTTGCAACCATACTTTTTACAAGTAATGCAATTGCACAAACTATTGATGAAGGTAAAAAATTCTTGTACTATGAAAGGTACAAAAGTGCAAAAGAAGTTTTTCAAAAACTTGCTAATGCAAATGCAGGGGATGAAATAGCAAACTATTTCTTAGGTCAAGCCATGATTGGTTTGGAAGATGTAGCAGGGGCAAAAAGTTTGTACGAACAAAAACTTTCTGCTGTACCCAATAGTCCATTATTACTTGCTGGTATGGGGCATATAGGTTTAATAGAAGGCAATGTAGCAGATGCTCGCAGTAGATTTGAAACTGCTATAAACCTTAGTGGAGCAAAACGCATAGATGTATTAAATGCTGTAGGAGCACCAAATAGCGATCCCGATATGAAAAATGGAGATCCTAATTATGCCATTGATAAATTAAAATTAGCTACTACTATTAAAGGTTTTAAAGAGCCAGATGTATTGGCAAACCTTGGTGATGCATACAGAAAAGCAGGAGATGGTGGTAATGCAATTAAATCTTATGATGCTGCATTAGCCCTTAATCCTACTTATGCAAGAGCTCCTTTTAGAAAGGGAAGGTTGTATCAATCTCAAGGCCTTTCTCAAGAAGCACTGTTTTTAAGTTTATTTACACAAGCAACTTCCCTAGATGCTAAGTATGCTCCAGTTTATAATAACTTGTTTAGATATTATTATAATACGAATGTTACTAAAGCTGCAGATAATTTAGAAAAAGCTTTATCAGTTTCTGATGATGATCCAAATGCTTGTTTTAAGCGTGCAAGTATAAGGTTTGCTCAAAAATTGTTTGCAGAAGCTATTGCAAAGTCTGATGAATGTATAGCTGCAGGTGGTGCAAACCCTTTGCCTAACTTATATGGAATAAAAGCATATTCGTATGAAAAATTAAACGATACTTTAAATGCAAAAAAGTTTTTTGAAGAATTTTTAGCTAAGCAAGTACCTTCTAAAATAGGAGCAGGAGATTATAGAACTTATGCAACAACATTGCTAAGGTTTGCAGGTAATGAGCAATTAGCTGGTTTAAATATTGATAAGGCAGTAGCATTAGATACTTTAGAGGCTGATAAAATTGCCGATTTAAAAATAATGGCAACTACTTATAAAGCCCAAAATAATTTATTAGAAGCGGCTAATTGGTTTAATAAAATTTTGTATGTAAAAAAGGATTTTAGTATTTCTGATTTATACAATGCTGGCTATAACTATTATAGAGCCAAAAGCTATGACTCTTCAATGGTAGTGTTTAATAAATACAATACAAAGTTTCCTGCAGACATGTTTGGTATTTACATGATTGCAAAAAATATAGCAGCTAGTAAAGATTCTACTATGACAAAAGGCGAAGGTGCTACGGCATATTTAAAAGCTATTGAAATAGGAGAAAAAGCAGTAGATAAAACAAAAGTGAAAGATTATTTAATTGGTGCATACACTTATATGATGCAATATTCTTTCAATATTAAAAAAGATCAAGCTGCTGCAATTTCATATATTGACAAAGCATTGCTTTTAGACCCAACTGATGCACAAAGTTTAAAGAACAAGGATTTTGTGACAAAAAATAACCCTAAACCAACAAAACCACTTCCAGCAACGAAACCAATTACAGCAACAAGACCTTTAGTAACTCCAAAAGCAAAGCCTACAACGGTACCTGCAAAGCCAGCAAAAGTTGTAAAAAAATAGAATTTAGTTTTTACTTTAAAATATACTTTTAGCCCTGAAAATTGCCTCAGGGCTTTTTTGTGCCATTATTTTAAACTTGATATGGTATATTGGCTTTCGTAGCTTATTTTTGTAACTATAATAAATACCTATGCACTTTTTCTTTTTACAGATAGCCAAAAATGGCACAATGAATTATTTGCCTATCGTATTGCAAATAATCTTCGCCATTGGTTTTGTAGCCACTATGATAATTGCCTCTAGCAGGTTTGGGCCAAAAAGAAAAACAGCCGATAAGCTTCAAAACTTTGAGAGTGGTATAGAAATACAAGGAAATGCTCGCCAACCAATGGCAATTAAGTATTTTTTGATAGCCATTTTGTTTGTGTTATTTGATGTGGAAGTAATCTTCTTTTACCCTTATGCCGTAAATTTTAGAGATTTTGCTGCCGACCCTGCAATGGGAT
>JAYVID010000338.1:0-4376 GCA_043770525.1 Ferruginibacter sp. | reverse complement strand
GTTTTAGCTAATACCGAAAGGGTATTTATAGATGGCGTGAGGCTACAACGAGGGGAAGACCAAGACTATATCATAAACTACAATACTGCCGAAATAACGTTTACCCCAAAAAGACTTATTACAAAAGATTTGCGTGTACAAGTAGAATTTGAATATTCAGACAGAAATTTTTTGAACTCACAATTGTATTTTAATGATGAAATAAAAGTTGGAAAAAAATTACAAGTATATATTGGTGCTTTTTCTAATAATGATGCTAAAAATTCTTCTATAGACCAGTTTCTTGATACTTTGAAAAAACAATTTTTGGCAAATATTGGAGATAGTATTCAAAATGCATACTACCAAACTGCTGCTAGAGATACCTTTGGATTGGGAAAAATTTTATATAGAAAAACGGATAGTTTGGTAAATGGTATCTTTTATACGAATACTTATGTGCTTACTAATAATCCAAATGATATTCCTTATTCGTTAGCATTTTCTTTAGTTGGGGCTGGGAAAGGAAATTATATACAATTGCAAAATGCTAGTAATGGTAAGGCTTTTCAATGGGTAGTACCGTTAAATGGTGTACCTCAAGGAGATTGGGAGCCCCTTTCATTGTTGGTAACACCCAAAAAATTGCAAATGTTTACAGTAGGTACTGCTTATAATTTAGGGAAATATTCTTTGCTTAAAACGGATGTAGCTATGAGTAATTATGATGTAAACTTATTTTCTTCATTAAATAAAAAAGACAACAATGGCTTTGCAGGAAAATTTCAATTTGTTACTACTGGAAAGCCAATAAAAGCCTTAAATAAAAATCTGTTGTTAGAAACAAAAGCTGGGTTTGAATTTACCCAAGCAAGGTTTAAACCAATAGAGCGAATAAGAAGTGTGGAGTTTTTAAGAGATTGGAGTTTGCCTTTTGAATTACAACCAAGTACAGAGCAGATTAGTAATTTATCAGTAAAATTACTGGATAGTAAAAATAATAATGTTGCATTCGAAATAGTACATTACAACAGAGGAGACGGTTACAATGGATTTAGGCAGGGTGTTACTCAACAGTATTCTAACAACCAAATAAACATTACCTCTTCATTTACACTTACCCAATTTAATGGATTACTACAAAAAGGTAATTTCTTAAGACCAATTATTGATGTAAATAAAACTTTTTTAAAAGTTGGTAACCTGCAAACAGGTATAAAGTATTTGGCTGAATACAATAACATAAAAGATAAATTGCCCGATACATTGGGAAGAGGAAGTTTTGGTTTTGATGTAGTAGAATGGTACTTAAAATCTAACCAAGCAAAGCTTAATAAATGGGGTGTTTCTTACATGACAAGAAAAGATTTACTACCAAAGCAAAATAGTTTGATAACAGCAAATAAAAGTGAGAATTACAATCTATTTACAGAGCTTATGAAAAGTGAACATCATAAGTTTAGATTTACAGGTACTTTTAGAAATTTATATATTTTAGATGGAAGCCTTAGTAAACAAAAAGCAGATAGGAGTATTATTGGAAGAGCGGAATATCTTTTAAATGAATTTAAAGGTTTTTTAAATGGAAATTTATTGTATGAAGTAGGGAGTGGGCAAGAATTGAAAAGAGAATATACTTATGTGGAAGTGCCTGCTGGGCAAGGCTTTTATACATGGATAGATTATAATAGCAATGGAATTGCAGAGTTAAATGAATTTGAAGAAGCCTTATATCCTGACCAAAGAAAATACATAAGGGTATTTACACCTAGCAATGAATATGTAAAAGCAAATTATTTACAATTTAATTACTCTATAGATTTAGACCCAAAAGTGTTTTTTAAAAATAACGAAAAAAAAGGGATAAGGAAAATATTGAGTAATACAAGTACCAATTCTTCTTTGCAATTAAATAAAAAAAATATTGCTGTAAACGAGTTTTCATTTAATCCTTTTAGTAAAAATATAGTAGATACAACACTTATTACGTTGAGTTCTTTTTTTAGTAATACTTTATTTTACAATCGTACCAGTTCAAAATTTGGATTAGAATTTACCCATAGCAAAAGGGGCAGTAAAGCAATATTAGTTTATGGTTTTGAAAGCCAGGATGTACGAAATTTTCAAGCTAGAATAAGAGGAAGCTTAAAAAGAAATATAGTTACAAGTTTATTTTTAAAACAAACTAAAAATGTATTGACAACAAAAGCCGTAAAATTTGGCAATAGAAATTACAATGTTTTGCAAAATTTTATTGAGCCCAATATTAGCTATGTTTACAAGTCTAACTTAAGAGCTGGCATTGGTTATTCGTTTTCTAAAAAGCAAAATAGTATTGATTCTATGGAACAATCTACTAACAATGCATTGATTGCAGATATTAAGTACAACATTTTATCGAGTAGTAGTATCACATTAAAATTCACTTATAATAATATTGATTTTAAAGCTTATCAAGGAGCAAGTAATACAACAGTAGGTTATTTATTATTAGATGGATTACTAGCTGGTAAAAACTATTTATGGCAAGCAGATTTTACAAAAAGATTTCCAGGTAATATAGAACTGACTTTACAGTATCTTGGAAGAAAATCAGGAGCTGCAAAAATCATACAAAGTGGAAATGCCTCCATTAGAGCATTTTTCTAAAAAAACAAAACGGCATAATAAATTATGCCGCTTTGTTGCTCACAGGAGCTGGTATGCAAAAAGTAATTTTAACTAAACAAACCGCTTTTTTTCAGTTCTTTGTAACCTTCGCCTACTTTAAAGCCATTGTTGTATACTTCTATTTTATAATTTCCTTTATCAAAATTGGAGTTTTGTTTCCAATCAAAACTTACAGTTTGTCTTTTGCTTTGTGTATAATTTACTTCTAATTTTTGGGTATAAGGTTTTTCAGCACCTCCTCTTTCATTAAAAGTGCCAGAGCCTAAAGCTTGCACTGCTATTGGGTTTCCTGTTGGGTCAGTTATGCAAACAAATACTTCTTTTGTGCCACTTTTTGCAATCATATTTTCATCTAAGTCAAAACTAATTCGAAGTTTATCTACTCTTTTTGCTTTTGATGTTGTTTTTTCTTTCCCATTTCTTTTTTCATTAATGCCAACTATACTAAAGTTAGATGCATGCAATGTGCTTCCCATATCTATCACACTTTCTTTTTCCTTTATCACTAAATTAGAAGAGTCATATTCTTTTCTCGCCCTATCTCTTTCTTGAGTTACATAAGCTTTTTCATTTATCAATTTTTCTTTTTGTTCTTGTAAAACATAAATTTGTTGCTTGTAGCCATCTATATCTCCATTTAAAGACCTAATAAGCATTTTTGCTTCTGCAAGATCTTCTTGGGTTGCATTTACCTTTGTTAATAATTGTTGAATTTTTGCTTTTTTATCAGCTATTTCTTTGTCTTTTTCAGTGATGGTTGCATCTTTTTTTACATTACCTGTTTTAAGTTCATCATACCTTCTTGCAGCATCTTCCAATTCTACTCTAAGTTGGTCACGCTCGGTTAATGTTGTAGCTATTACCGTTTCTTTTTGCTGTACATTTACTTTGGCATTGTTTCTATCATAAATAATGTAGCCCCAAGTGCCCAATAAAGCTACTAATAAACCGCCAATGAGTATATTTCTCAAACTCTTTTTTTCTTCTTTAGAAACTACGCTGGTATTTGCAGGCGTATTACTTGTTTCTGGATAATTTTCAAATGCCATTTTAATGATATTTAATTAAAAAAATAAAATCCCTGTTTCCGTAATAAAAAAAAACAATATTTTCGTGTGTTGGTTTAATTGCTTTTATTTGTTATCTACAGTAAACAAACCTTAGATTAAAAATACTAATTTTTTGCTTACATGCTGTTTAGAATTTCTATAGAATAATTACGAATACTGTGCCAAAATTGAATTAATGATATGTTAAAGCTAATAAGTAACTAATTTTTAAGTAATGAGTGTTGAAAAAATATTAGGAAGTTGGGCAAAAAAGAGCTTTAAACCTGTTTATTGGTTGGAAGGCGAAGAGGAATTTTATATAGACCAAGTAATGGATTTTGCTGAGCATAACTTATTGCCAGCTGCTGAGGCTGAGTTTAACCTTACTGTATTTTACGGTAGAGATGCAGACTGGGCGCAGGTTATAAATGCGTGTAGGCGCTACCCAATGTTTGCCGAAAAACAGGTAGTGTTGCTTAAAGAAGCACAACACATGAAGGAAATTGACAAACTTGAAGGGTATATATCAGCCCCTTTGCCTACCACAATATTTGTAGTAGGGTATAAGGCAAAGGGTGTGGATAAAAGAACAAAGCTTTACAAAATTTTGCAAACAAATGCAGAGGTACTTACCACCAAAAAAATACCAGAAGGAAAAATGCAGGAATGGATTATTGA
>JAYVID010000337.1:0-29174 GCA_043770525.1 Ferruginibacter sp. | reverse complement strand
GGAATATACAAAGGCTCCATGCAAAATACAGGAACATTTGTTTGGGTAGCAGAAGCGGTAGACTATAAAGGAAATGTTATACAAAGAAGAGGGACTGTTATTTTGATAAAATAATTTTTTCATTACTCTTCAAAATAAACCCGCTTTACACGCTGCGAAATATTGGTAAGTATTTCGTAAGAAATTGTATCAGCCCATTCTGCCACATTTATAACAGTAGGTTCTTCGCCAAATACTATTACTTCATCTCCTTCTTGTGCATATATGCCTGTAATGTCTAGCATCGTCATATCCATACAAATATTTCCAATTACTGGCACCGGATTTCCGTTTATAAACATTTTGCCTTTCCCATTACTAAGGCTACGTGGGTAGCCATCTGCATAGCCTATGCGTACTGTAGCAGTTTGTGTATTTTGCAACGCTACTCCTTTGCGACTATAACCAATTGTTTCTCCTTTTTGCAAATGCTTAATTTGTGAAATAGTAGTTTTTAATGTAGTAACATGTTGTAGGCGATGTTGTATTTGTGGAGTGCTATCTACACCGTACAAACCAATACCAAGCCTTATCATATCATGCTGCATTTGTGTATGCCTATAAATGGCAGATGAATTGGCAATGTGTTTTATACAAGTGTACCCAATAGATTTTTCAATTTTATTTGCAGCTTTAATAAATATTTCGTTTTGCTGCACTGTAAATGTATCAAAATCTGCTGCATCGCTTCCTGCTAAGTGAGAAAATATGGAAACAATTTTAATATGATGTTGATTTTGCAAAAGTGTACAGAGTTTTTCTATTTCATCATTTTCAAAACCAAGGCGGTGCATTCCTGTGTCTATCTTAATATGCACAGGAAAATTATTGATACTTTTTTGCTGCAAAAAATTAATAAAACTGTTTAGAATATTGAAAGAATAAAGTTCTGGTTCAATGTTATATTTAATAATATTTTCAAAACTAGCTATTTCAGTATTTAAAACCATTATGGGTAAATCAATACCTGCATTGCGTAGTTCAACAGCTTCATCTACATAGGCTACGGCTAAATATTCTACCCCACTATGCTGCAACAAATTTGCAATTTCAAAACTACCACTTCCATAGCTAAAAGCTTTTACCATAGCCATTATTTTGGTTTTTGGCTGTAATAAATTTTTATATACTTTTAAATTATGCCTTAGTGCATTGAGGTTTATTTCTAATCTTGTTTCATGTGTTTTTTGCTCAAGTGCTTTGCTTATTTCTTCAAAACGAAATATGCGTGCACCTTTTAATAAAATTACTTCGTTGTTAAATTGATGCTGCTGTATATGTTGCAAAAATGCTTCGGTAGTTGGGTAAAAACTTTTTACTGGTATAGCAGAAAATGTTTCTGCTTGTGTAGATATTTCTGTACCGATACCTATCAATTGATAAATATTTTTACTGGCTAATGCTTGTGCAATTTGTTTATATAAATTGTTTGTCTCGCTACCTGTTTGCAATACATCACTTAAAATAATGGTACGCTTTTCATGTTGGTTTTGTTGTGCTAAAAAATCTAACGAAATACCGAGAGATTGCAAATCTGCACTGTAACCATCGTTTATAATGGAGCAATTATTTATGCCTTGCTTAAGCTCTAGTCTCATGGCTAGTGGGCGTAAGTATTGCATTTTTTTTGTAATATCTGCTGCTTCTATTTTTAATAGCAACAAAGTAGTACAACAAGTAATAGCATTGTGTATGCTAGCATCGTCTGTAAATGGAATGCTAAAAGAAATCTCATTTGAGTTATGTACACAAACAATATCTGTAGTTTTATCTTGCTTGTTTATTTGTTTTACAAAGCAAGTAGCATTTGCATTTTTACCCCAAGTAAATATTTGTAAAGATGGATTTGTAGCGGCAATAAAATGTTGTACTTCGTTTAAAAGTATTTCATCATCTACACAAAAAATAAGTAGCTTGCTATTTTTAAACAACAATAATTTTTCTTTTATTTTTTCTTCTACACTTGCAAAACCTTCTGCATGGGCAGAGCCAATAAAAGTTACAATACCAATTTGTGGGTCTATAATTTTTTGCAAATTTGCCATTTCGTTTACTTGCGAAATGCCAGATTCAAAAATGCCTAAATCGTTGCTCTCATGTATACGCCATACGCTGAGTGGTACTCCTACTTGTGAATTGTAGCTTTTAGGACTGCGTACAATATTAAAATCATCGCTCAATAATTGATTGAGCCATTCTTTTACTATCGTTTTACCATTGCTGCCCGTGATACCTATTATTGGAAAATGAAATTGATGGCGATGGTGAGCAGCTAGTATTTGCAAAGCAACTAATACATCGTTTACTTGTAAAAAATTTGCATCGCAATATTTTTTTGCTTCGTTAAAATTTTTATCTACTACAAAATTTCTTACTCCTTTTGCGTATAATGATTCAATAAAATCATTGCCCTGTCGCCCTTGCCCATTCATGGCAAAAAAGATAGACGTTTTGGGAAATAATAATTTTCTACTATCTGTGAGGATGTGTTCCATAGCTGCATCTTTACCTTGATGCAAGGTAGTGGCGGATATGATTTGGGTTATATGGGTTGGGGTGTAGGTCATTGTTGTTGATGCATGGTGCTGTGTACCACGCATGTCCACGGGTTTCACCCGTGGTTACTCAAGGTCAACCCCTTCGGGGTTGGTCGAAAAATATTTGGTTAAAAAATCGAATTACTTTGTATATTTTCTTTTGCGAAGCCAATAAAATAACATCGCCAATAAAAGTACAATACTTATTGGTACTACAATATTTATTACTTGCCAAAATGTTTTTTCCTCTGCTGTTTTTTTACTGTCTAGCAAACGTACTACGTAATCTTTTGACTTTGCTTCGCTTAAGCCATTTTCATTTATAAGATAATCTAAACAGTTTTGCAGAAATGCTTTATTGGCAAAAGGAAATTCTCTTTGTGTGCCAATGGTGAATTTATTCATACCCATTGGTATTGGGTTTCCTTTTGATAGGCTATTTAAAACAATATCACCATCCCCTACTACTATTATTTTATTATGATCATTACATTGGGTAGTAAAAGTTTGATTGTATTTTTTTAAGCTATCAGCCATTGTTGTTGATAATCTATTAGCAAAAAGTGATTTAAACTTCCCTTCTAGTAACACAGCTACAGGGATAAATTGCTTTTTGTATTTAGCATCTTCGGGGGCACTTACATTTTCTGCTGTACTTATTATTGCAGGCGTACCAAGTGTTCTAGCATTTACAGAAGAGTTTAACAGTATTGTTTTTTTTATGCCTTCTGCTTCTATAGTATCTAGTGTGTTTGTAAACTGAGCTGCAACAAAACCTAACCCCTTATTGATAGCATTATTCTCATTTGATTCAAGTACTGGAAAATAATTCCAAGGTAATAAATCAAACTGCCCATTTCCATTTACATCAAAGGGTAAAACATCGCATTGCAAATCCATCAATAAATCTGCATTTACTCTAACACCATAATTAAAAAATAAATCATTTAATTTTAGGTCTCTATCAAATGCAGTTACTTTTCCATTTTGAGATTGAAGGCTATCCAATTCAGCATTTAATCTATCTACAAAAAAAATAATTTTTCCTCCATTCATTACATACTGATCTAACTTTAACTTTTGCTCATCTGAAAATCCAATAGTGGGTTTAACTATTATTAAGGCATTCATTACGAGTGGCAATACTTTTACCGAACTTAAATCTATAGCAGAAAAGTTGTAATCCTTCTTTAAAACATTTTCTACTAAGTCAAAAGTAGTAGCATTTGTAGGCTCTCCATTTCCAATAGCATATCCAATTTTTGGTTTATCTTTTTGCATAATTTTTGCAATACCATCTGCAAGTTTATATTCTAGCAAAGCCTCTGCACTACTTATTTCCGAAAAGCTTATTTGCGGAGATTTTCCTTTATATAATTCTACCAAATCATCTTTTCCATTATAATGTAACCATGCAAAAGGATAAACAAATTGCTGCTGTTGTCCTTCCTTTAACTGGCTTGTAAGATTAATTGGGTATAAGCCCATAGCAGAAAGTGTATCTGCATATTTCACTTCGGCACCAGCAACCAAGTCTTCAGGATTTATAAAATTGTACTTTATTTTACTCCCTCCTATTTCTTTAAACTCTCTAAGCAAATCATCAGTAGAAGAAGATAGTTGACGAAACCCAGCAGGATAATTTCCTTTTAAAAAAACATCAATAGTAATAGCCCCATCAATTTTTCTTAACAGCTTTTTTGTAGGGTTGCTGAGTGTAAATCGTTTTTCGTTTGTAAGATCTATACGTGTATGAAAAATAGAAGCAGCCCAATTTAATAGTACTATTATTACAAATACTATAGGCAACCACCATTTGTTATTTAAAATTTTTTGTACCATTATTTTCTACTGATTTTTTTAACGGTTATTAATAATGATAAAAAAATAATGGAACAGAAATAAACCACATCTCTTGTGTCTACTACACCTCTGCTAATACTTTTATAATGAAAATCTATACCGAGCATTTCAATAAAATAATCTGCACCATTTACAAAGAGGGGTATTTTGCTTATAGCACTAAAACCAAAATATAAAATAAGACAAACAAAACCTCCAATTAAAAAAGCTACCACCGCATTGTTTGTAAAGCCACTACAGCAAAGACTTACAGCAGCAAAGACTGCAGCAAGTAAAAATAACCCTATATAACTACCTACAATGCCGCCACTATCTATTGTGCCTTGTGTGCTCAACGATTTTATAGTAACAACATAAATAAGTGTAGGTAAAATTACAATGAGCATTACTACAAGTATGGCTAAATACTTGCCCAATACAATTTGCCATGCAGAAATAGGCTTTGTTTTTAAAATTTCAAATGTTCCTGTTTTAAATTCTTCTGACAAAGCATGCATGGTAATAGCTGGCACTAAAAAAAGTAATACCCATGGAGCAAGTTCAAAAAAATTATCTAACGAAGCGTAATTATTATCTAGTATACTACTTTGGGGTAATAAAAAAAGAAAAATACCGCATACTAACATAAATAATACAATAGCAATATAACCTGTGAGGTTGCTAAAAAAACGACTTAATTCTTTTCTACAAATGCTGTACATAAAGTTTTAAAATTGCTGCAATTTAAGCATACCATTTTAAACCATATAACTAAGTTAGCGTTACTTAAAAAATAGATTAAATGAGTTGTGCAATCTTTTTATTATTGTTTATGGTGTAATAAGGGGTTGTTACTATATTTTTTTAAGCAAATAGAATATGCAGCAGCTTTGATAATATTATAGTAAGAAAATAAATTACAGATTGGTTTTTTAAAATAAATGGCAATTTTTTTTGAAAAAATCATGTCAATTTTTTAAGCGTAACATTGTATTTCCAGTTACTAAATAAATAATAATCATATCATTATAAAGGTAATTATTTATAAAATATTTGCATTTATATGTTATATTTTTTATAATTGTGAATAAAGTTATTTTGTGAAGAAATGAAAAGACTTTATTTTACTTTTTCAAATTATTTATTTTATATTAAAATTCTATTTATGAAAAAATTATTCGGTTTATTTTCTTGCTGTGCAATTTTTGCAGTTAGTTGCACAAAATCTTCTCTTGGTGAAGATGAAACAATAAAAGAAGAAATTGTTTCAAGCCCATTAACACACCGTGCATGTGCATCACAAGAGGTTTTAGAAGCTCAATTGAAAGCTGATCCTACATTAGCTAGTAGGATGGAAGCTATAGAACAACTTACTGCTCGCTACCAACAAAACCCAAGTGCATACAGATTGCTTGCAAATGGTACAATAGAAATACCAGTGGTTGTAAATGTTATTTATAGAACTGCAGCACAAAATATTTCTGCAGCACAAATTGCATCTCAAATTGCTGTATTAAATGCGGATTTTGCAGCTACAAATGCAGATATTTCAAAAGTGCCTTCTATTTTTCAAGGGGTGCAAGCTGGTAATGTAGGTATTACATTTGTACTTGATCAAGTAAGAAGAGTATCTACTAAAAAGACTAGTTTTACTACCAATGATGGTATGAAAAAAGCATCTGGCGGTGGTATTGAACCATTAAACCCTACCACAAAACTTAATATGTGGAGTTGTAACCTAAGTGGTGGTATACTTGGATATGCTCAATTTCCAGGAGGTGCTGCAGCTACAGACGGTGTAGTAATGGATGATAATGCTTTTGGTGTAACTGTTGCTGGTGCTCCTTACAACAAGGGCCGTACTGCTACACATGAAGTTGGGCATTGGTTAAATCTTCGTCATATTTGGGGTGATGCTACTTGTGGTAATGACCAAGTAGGAGATACTCCTTTACATACAAGTGCTAACTACGGCTGCCCTGCTGCAGGTATTACAAGCTCATGCGCTGGTAATCCTGTAATGATGACGATGAACTATATGGATTATACTGATGATCTTTGTATGTATATGTTTACTACAGGGCAAAAAACTCGTATGAATGCTACTTTTGTTGCAGGTGGTCCAAGAAATTCTTTTGCACAACCTTAGTTATTAAAATATATTTTAAAAAAGCGGAAGGTGAAAACTTTCCGCTTTTTTATTTCCATCAAAAAAAATGGACAATAAAAAAGCCTTTCAAAATTGAAAAGCTACTATAAAAAAATTTGAAAAAATTTTACACTGCAAAACTCTCCCCACATCCACAACTCCTACTCGCATTGGGGTTATCAAAATAAAAGCCTTTGCCATTTAGGCCATCGCTGAATTCTAGCTCTGTATTTACGAGGTATAAAAAACTTTTTAAGTCGCATACAATTTTTACACCCTTGTCTTCAAAAACTTGATCCATGGGTTTCACTTCGTTATCAAAATCCATTTTGTAACTAAGCCCGCTACAACCGCCACCTACTACACCCACACGAAGAAAGTACGAAGCATCATCTGCCACGCCACTTTCTTGCATAAGGCTAATCACTTTTAGCTTTGCTTTATCTGAAATGTAAATACTGTTTTCCGAAGCCCCCCTGCCCCCCTCAAGGGGGTTCTGGGTCTCTGCTAATACAGAGGTCGTTGTATTATTTAAGGTTTGGGTTTCTGTCATTTTTTGAAATTCTTTTATTTTATCAACCCCTTAAACTGTTATAAATAATAGTCTAAAAATTATAACAGTATAAAGTCCCTCCTGTGGAGGGGTTTGGGGAGGCTTAATGCACCACACTCTCTTCAAACTTAAACAACTCCATACCATTTTTTGCACGGTAGTCATTTATTGCAGCTTTAATAGCATCTTCTGCTAATACAGAGCAATGTATTTTTACTGGAGGCAAATTTAATTCCTCTACAAAATCCATGTTGTCCACCGTAATAGCTTCTGCAATGCTTTTGCCTTTAAGCCACTCGGTAGCTAGTGATGAAGATGCAATGGCAGAGCCACATCCAAAGGTTTTAAATTTTGCATCGGTTATTACACCTGTAGCATCATCCACCTGTATTTGAAGGCGCATTACGTCTCCACACTCTGGAGCACCCACAAGGCCTGTGCCTACGCTTTTATCTGCTTTATCAAGTGTTCCTACATTTTTAGGATTTTGATAATGGTCTATTAATTTTTCTGAGTATGCCATGATAAGAAAATTTGAAAATGTGACAATTTGCATATGTGCAAATTTCTAAATTATTGTTTTATTATTTATCTAATTACTTTTAAAATTCAAGAATCTAAATTTGCATATTTTCACATTTGCAAATTTGCACATTGCTTTTAATGCGCTGCCCACTCTATACTATTCAAATCAATTCCCTCTTTATACATTTCCCAAAGTGGACTCATTTCTCTTAACTTAATAACAGTATCGCTTATTGCTTTTACGGTATAATCTATTTGCTCTTCGGTTGTAAATCTTCCCAAACCAAAACGTAGTGAACTATGTGCCAAATCATCGCCCAAGCCCAACGCTTTTAAAACATAAGATGGTTCTAACGATGCAGAAGTACATGCCGAACCAGAACTCAATGCAATGTTTTTATTGAAACCCATTAGCAACCCTTCACCCTCTACATGTTTAAAGGAAATATTACTTACATGTGGTAAACGAGAAGTTACACTACCATTTACATAAGTTTCTTCTAACAACATTAAAGCGTTCTCTAATTTATCTCTTAATTTACTTAGGCGTTTCGCATCTGCCTCCATTTCTTGCATACATATTTCGCAAGCTTTACCAAGACCAACAATACCAGGTACATTTAGCGTTCCGCTTCTCATTCCACGCTCATGCCCACCACCATCTATTTGTGCTGTTACTTTTACACGTGGGTTTTTTCTGCGTACATATAAGGCACCAACACCCTTAGGACCGTACATTTTATGAGCAGTAAAGGACATAATATCTATACCGTCTTTGTTTACATCCACAGGTATTTTCCCTACAGCTTGAGTTCCATCAGTAAAAAAAAGCACACCATGCTTTTTAGCAATAGCACTTATTTCTCTTACAGGCATCACCGTTCCTATTTCGTTGTTCGCCCACATAATGGAAATCAAAATAGTATTTGGTTTTATAGCTGCTTCCAACTCTTGTAAATCAATAGAGCCGTCAGGTTTTACCTGCAAGTAAGTTACTTCGCCACCAATTTTTTCAATATGCTTACAAGTATCCAACACAGCTTTATGCTCCGTAGTAGCTGTTATAATATGATTGCCTTTTTGCGCATACATTTCAAAAACTCCTTTTATTCCAAGGTTATTTCCTTCTGTAGCACCACTTGTAAAAATAATTTCTTTAGGGTCAGCACCTATCAATTTTGCCACTTGCTCACGAGCATAATCCACCGCTTCCTCCGCTTTCCATCCAAAAGGATGATTACGACTAGCAGCATTGCCATAATCCTCTAAGAAATAAGGTATCATAGCTTCTAAAACCCTCGGATCCATTGGGGTTGTAGCGTTGTTATCTAAGTAAATCGGTAATTTTAACATCTATTTTTTTATAATTTATATGCAAATTTACTACAATCGGCTTACTTTGGGTTTGCTAATTAAGAAATAAATAGAAAACCATGCTAAAACCCGAACATATAGGAATTGCAGTAAAAGATTTATCAATATCTGTTCCGCTATTTGAAAAACTGCTGAATAGTCAGTGCTACAAGACAGAAACGGTAGAAAGTGAAGCCGTGAACACTGCTTTTTTTAAAACAGGCGATACCAAAATTGAATTGGTACAAAGCATTACCGAAGAAGGTGTAATTGCAAAATTTATAGAGCGTAAAGGCGAAGGAATGCATCATATTGCTTTTGAGGTAGCGGACATTGAAGCTGAAATGGCTCGCTTACAAGCAGAAGGATTTGTATTATTAAATGAAAAGCCAAAATTGGGAGCTGATAATAAACTTGTTTGTTTTTTGCATCCAAAAGGTACGAATGGGGTGTTGGTGGAGTTGTGCCAGGAGAGGAAGAGTTGAAGGTTCAAAGTTGAAGGTTCAAGGTTTGTTTAACTCAAATTGCTTCTCTATTTATTCTAGTGTCTAAATATTTTGTGTCTAAATATCTTGTGTCTTTTTTTTGGGCTGTGGGCAGAAAAGCTCTTTTGAACATTTGCTGCGGCTGTCCGTAGTACTCCTCGTCGGTCGTTCCTCCCTCCTGTGGGGTACTACTTCCCATCCGCCAGCTCTTCGGCGGTAAATCTTTTTTCAACTTTTATTGAAGCGGATATTGCGCTCAATTAATTAACTATGAATTAATTACATTAAAATATATAAGTGTAATTAGAATTTTTAAAAAAAAATAGTTGACAATAATTTTGGTGTCAAAATATTTTGACACTATATTTGTTGTCAAATAAATTTAACACTAAAAATGTTGTCAAATGGAAAGTGTATGGATTGGGCCACAAATTATAATAGGTCAAAAAGCTACAGGTGATAGGTATTATGAGCGTCCTCAAATTGTAGAAGCTATTTGGGAAGAAATAGAGAAAGGGAATAATGTGTTGATTGCTGCACCAAGAAGGGTAGGAAAAACTTCAGTGATGATAAGTATGGTAAGCAACTGCCCAGAAAACTATAAATGTATTTTTGAAAATATACAAGGTATAAAATCGGAGCAGGTATTTTACAAACGATTTTACGAATTAATTATTCAATGCTTAAGCAGTTTTGGCAAAACGAAAGCATGGTTTAAAGCATTATGGTTAGAGCATAAAATAGATGAAGTAACATTAGGCGGCAAAGTGAAATTTAAGGACGGAACTATAGATTACATCGAAGAAATAAATAGCCTGCTACCAAAGCTAAATGATAAGGATATTAAAATTGTGTTGTTCATTGATGAACTTCCAGAAGTACTACATAGATTAAACAAGGCAAATAAAATGGCAGAAGCGGCTTCCATTTTAGAAAATATAAGAAGGTGGAGACAAGATGATCAATATAAAAACCTGCACTTGGTGCTAGCAGGCTCTATTGGCATACATTATGTGGTAAAAACAATAGAAGGAAGAACTACCGATATAAACGATTTTAATCCTATTCCTTTTGAGGTATTGGAAATACATGAAGCGCACCATTATATAACGTGGGCCACGCAAAATAAAGCTACTATACAATACGATGAAAAATTATCTAAGCATTTGTTGAGCAAAATACAATACTATGTTCCATACTTTATAAATCTTATGCTTGATGAAATAAATAAAAAAGCCAAGAAAAATAATAACCCAAAAATAACTGTAGCAGATATAGATAGTGCTTTTGACACTATTGTAAAAAACAGCGATCATTTTAAAGATTGGAAAAATAGATTGTTTGATTATATGCCAATAAGCGAAGCTAATTTTTTAAACAATATCCTTACACATATAGCACACAAGGATATTATCAACATACAAAAAATACATGATATCGCTGTTGCGCATGATAAAACAACAGATATGATGGACTTAATAGACGAACTAGAAAAAGATGGATACATAACCGAGCTGAATGAAAATTATATTTTTCTTTCACCATTTTTAAAAGCATTTTGGAAACGCAATAATCCTATTTACAATGTCTAATAATATAATGCAAACAGGCAATTGGTTTGTAGATAATTTAAATTTATACCAATCTGCCAATAGTGATAACGCCTCTATAAAAAATAATTTTGTAATAAGGCAAGCAGAGTTTGAAACAATAATAAGTGAACTAACCAACAAAAGCGATAAAGATCCATTGCAGCATGAACTGATATTGGGAAGGCGTGGAAGCGGCAAATCTACTTTGCTAAGGCGCATACAAGCAGAGATAGAAGAAAATACAAAGTTGCAAAAAAAATATGTAGCTATAAACTTGGCAGAAGAGCAAGCAGGTATATACAGATTGTTTGATTTGTGGGATGAAGTACTGAAAGAATTAGACATAAAATTCAACTTACAGCTAGCACTTAAAAATTACAATGAGTTTAATGAAGATGAAGATGCTTACACAAGGTATTTGTATGAGAATATACACGAAATATTGGCGAAGCAAAAAAGAAAAGTAGTATTGTTATTAGACAATTTTGATAGAATTGTAGGCAACTTTAGTGATGATGGCAACTTGCTAAGAGAAATATTATTAAATCATAATGATATACAAATTATAGCGGGCAGTACCCGTATGGACGAACATTTTTGGCAATACGATAAACCATTTTATGAGTTTTTTAGAAGGCATATATTAGAAGCATTACGCATAGAAGAAATTATAGAGCTGCTCACTCTATGGAGTAAAGTGATGAACTTGCCAGAGCTAGCCGATTTTGCAAAAAAGAATATCGGTAAAATTGAAGCCATTAGGATTTTGACAGATGGACTGCCACGTACCTTACAATTTTTCATACAAATATTATTGCAAAATGCCAATTTGTATGGCTATGATTATTTGCGAAAAGTGATGGATAATGTAAGTGTACAATACCAAGAGCGACTCAATAATTTGCCTGCTTTGCAAAGAAAAATTGTATTAGAAATGGCTTTTATTTGGGAAGCTTGTGCTACTAAAGAATTGGTAGAAAAATGTAAAATACCAAGCAAACTTATATCTGCACAAATAAAAAGATTGAGCGATGTGGGCATAATAGACATTATTACCACAAGCAAAAAAAACCATTTATACCGAGTAGCAGAACGCTTTTTTAATATGTGGCTTATAGTAACGCAAGGCAACCCTGAGCAAAAAAGAAAAGCCAAATGGCTGAGTATATTTTTAGAAACTTGGTATGATGGGGAAGAGCTGAAACAATTAGCTACCGACCATATTGGCAACCTTGAAAACAATAAAATTGGTTACGATAAGGCCTTGGTATTTACAAAAGTATTTAGCCAAAGTAAATATGTAACGACAGAGCAAAGAGATAAATTAATTGGTTTGACAACTGCTTTGCAACCAAATGGAATAAAAAATTCTTTGATAGAATTGCCAAAGAAATACAAAGCAATTGCCAAAGAAATACAAACACTAATAGATGAAAATAAATTTGAGGAGGCTCATAAACTTGTTGATGAGTTAGAGAATGAAGAAGGAGGAGAAAAATTCAAGGTCAAAGGGTACGTATTTCAACTTCAAGAAAATTATACTAATGCAGAAAAGTACTATTTATTAGCTATCGAGAAAGGCGACATTGGGGTGTTTAATAATTTAGGTCACGTGTATGATGAGCAAAATAATTTTACAAGGGCTGAAAAGTATTTTCTTTTAGCTATTGAAAAAAATGACTTAATGGCAGTAAATAACCTTGCTTTATTTTATTACAAAAAAAACATAAAAAAGACTAAAGCTTTAGAGCTAATTACAGATTATTGTTTAAAGGAGAAAAGTGACCCGACAGCAATGGAGTTAAAGATTTTAATAGAAGTTTGGAATAATATATTCGAAAATTTACTAAAAAAAATAGAAGCTCTGATAATTGAAAATGACTATAATAATTGTGAAATATTTTTTAGAAACTTACTTTACCATGAGCAACTTAATTTGGTTTTTAATTTATTTACACACAAAATACGTGGCTTAGAGCTACAAAAGAGATATGTACCTTTATACTATGCTATTCAAATTTTAAGTAATAAAATGGATAAAAATTTGACGTTACGCATACCTCCAGAAATTTCACCTACTGTAGATATTATTATAGAAAAAGTAAAAATAATGCAGAAGTTTTATGCTACTGAGTAAAATCCGAAAACTGATTCACGAATTAATTCGTGGATTAGTTTTTATATACTAGTTTTATAATCATGGGATTTTAATTACTCCTTTCCATAACTCCTAAACGAACTCAAAAACAACCCCAACCCACCTGCTACCATTACCAGTATCAGTAAAATATCAAAAGCTGTCATGCCAGCCAGTGTAAAATGAATACTGGTAATAACACCTACAATAATTAAACCCACTGCACCTACAGCCAATACCCAACCTATAATATTTTTATAATTAAAAAAAAGCATACCTACCCCAATTACAAATGGAATAAGCAACATGCCTGATGTAATGGAAAAACCGCCAAGTGCATACATGGCATTACCAAAGCCAAAATTATTTTGCACATAAATATTTTTGAGAAGTAAGTACAACCCCACAACAAATAAAGCAATTCCTAGAACAAATCTCGTTGTACCGCCTGATGTGCCACCTGCGCCATTTACTTGCATAAAAAATATTTTATTTCCATAAAAATAATGAAATTGTAGTTTAACCTTATAATTTTTTCTTGCAACTCTTATTACTACCAATAAAAAATTATATTGCAGCATAAAATAAACACAAATGAAATACCTACCACTTAACCCTGAAATCTTTATACAAAACAGAAAACGATTTGTAAGCAAACTGCAAAAAAATAGCATAGCCATTTTTAATAGCAATGATGAATTACCTACCAATGGTGATGCTATACATAAGTTTAAGCAAAATTCAGATTTGTATTGGCTTACAGGTATAGAGCAAGAAGATACTATGCTTATTTTTTTTCCTGAAAACCCAGATGCTAAATATAGAGTAGTATTGGTTGTAGTAAGGCCAAACGAAATGAAAGAAAAGTGGGATGGGCATCGTTTGCGTATTGAAGAAGCACAAAAAATATCTGGCATAGAAACAGTAGTTTATTTAGATGCGCTAGATGCTATGTTACAACCTTGGATTCATTTGGTAGAAAACATTTATTTAAACACAAATGAAAATGATAGAAAAGCAAGCTTAATAGCCGTAAGAGATTATCGTTATGCAAGAGAAATGAAGGCTCGTTATCCATTGCACCATTACAAACGCAGTGCACCGCTTTTAAAAGAATTACGTGCCATAAAATCTGCAGAAGAAGTAGAAGTAATACAAAATGCTATTGACATTACTGATAATACATTTAGAAAATTATTGCAGTTTATAGAGCCTGGCATTATGGAATATGAAATTCATGCAGAAATTATTCATTCTTTCCTAATGCAGCGAGCTACAGGAGAAGCTTATGGAAGTATCATTGCAAGTGGAGATAATGCAAGAGTATTGCACTATGTAGAAAACTGTAGAGAGTGCAAAGATGGTGATATGATACTGATGGATTTTGGAGCAGAGTATGGAAATTATGCAGCAGATTTAACAAGAACAATACCTGTGAATGGAAAATTTACTCGCCGCCAAAAAACGGTATACAATGCTTGCTTGCATTTGCATAATTATGCTGCCAGTATTTTAAAACCTGGCATAAGTATAGTAGATTATACAGAAAAAATTGGAGATGAAGCTACCGTTATTTTTCAAAAAATAGGGCTACTTAAAAAGGCCGATATTAAAAACGAAGACCCTAATAATAGAGCGTATAGAAAATATTTGTACCATGGTATAAGCCATCACTTAGGTATAGATGTACATGACCTGGGCACAAGAACAGAACCTATAAAAGCAGGCATGGTATTTACCATAGAGCCAGGTATTTATATTGAAGAAGAGCAAATGGGTGTACGAATAGAAAATAATTTTTGGATAACGAAGAATGGTAATAAAGATTTGATGAAGAATATTCCTATAGAAGTAGAAGAGATAGAGGCATTGATGAAAAAAATTATAAAATAAAATATAATAAAATGGAGCAGCAACTTTTAAAAACAGAAATTGCCTTTTTTAATAAATGTCAGCAAAAATTGATGGATGAGAACATAAATGGAGGTTTTGTTGTAATAAAAGGCGAAACAATTTTAGGCGTATGGCAAAATAGAGCAGATGCATTACAAGAGGCAATTCAAGCCTACGGCTATACTTCTGTTCTTGTAAAAAACATTTATGATAATGTTAATCATTTTATTAATTATTCTCGTCCTTTAAATTTTTCCAATGCCTTTAATAACGGTAAATAAAACATCATTACATATTGAAGGGCCCATTATTAATATAATTATTTGCCCTCCTCAAAAAGTTGTACAACAATTAAAATCAGAAGGAAAGCAATCTCCTGCTTTTAAAGCAATAGCATTAATTGATACTGGCGCTACAGCTACATGTATTTCTACAGAAATTGTAAACGGTTTAGGTTTAATTTCTTTTGATACGCAAAGTGTACATACAGCTGCTGGAGAATCAGAACAATATTTATATGATATAGGTGTTGGCTTACCTATAAGCCAGCCAAATATTCTTGCAATTCAAGCACCCTGTGCTGACCTTTCGGGCCAGCCTTTTCAAGTATTACTAGGTAGAGATATTTTATCAATGTGCACATTATTTTATAACGGAGTAGACAATACATTTGTTTTACACTACTAAATTCCTTTAAATGATAAAACAAATACCAAACCTTTTTACCCTACTGAATTTAATCTGTGGTTGTATTGCCATTACCTATACTTTACAAAACGGAATAAGCATCCAATACGATGGCAACCTTGTAGCCATATCAGAAAAAATGTGGATGGCATCTTTATTTATTGGAATAGCAGCTGTTGTAGATTTTTTAGATGGTTTTGTAGCTAGGCTTTTTAACGCCACTTCAGAAATGGGCAAGCAATTAGATTCTTTAGCAGATGTAGTAAGCTTTGGCGTAGCTCCTTCTATGATAGTGTATCAATTTTTACGCATTAGTTTTGTAAACAGCGAAGCTGGTGTAGACACTTCAGTATGGTTGCTTGCCCCTGCATTTATTATTGCTGCTGCAGGTGCTTATCGCTTAGCAAGGTTTAATTTAGATACTACACAATCTTACGGTTTTAAAGGTGTGCCGATACCTGCTGCTGGATTACTAGTAGCTAGCTTACCACTTATTTATTGGAATACGAATAATGAAACACTCATAAATTTACTTACTAGCAAATGGTTTTTATATGCATTGATATTATTGGTGAGTGGTTTAATGGTGAGTAAACTTCCTTTAATGGCATTAAAATTTAAGAATGTTACCTTAAAAGATAATTTACCAAAATATTTAATTGTAGGAGTAGCCTTACTCGCAGCCATATTTTTGCATTGGCTTGCCGTGCCAGTTGTTTTTATAGCATACATTATTTTATCTTTGGCATTCAAAAATAAAACAACATGATTTTTACTGCACAAATAAAAGTAATGCCTTTAAAAAACTTGCTAGACCCACAGGGAAAAGCAGTATTGGGTGGACTTTCAAACCTTGGTATTACTGGTATTAATGATGCTCGCATTGGTAAGAGTATTGACTTAACGATTGATGCAGAAAACGAAACAGAGGCAAAATCAAAAGCAGATGAAGCAGCAAAAAAATTATTAGCAAATGCGGTAATGGAAATGTATGAAATTCAAATAAGCAAATAAGAAAATTTGCAAATATAATTATTGAATTATCTATATTTCTGTTGATTTTTTTATGCTACAAATTTGCACATTTGCCTATTTTCTAATTTTCATATTTTTTATGCTTTACCTCGTACCCACCCCTATAGGAAACCTTGCAGACATTACGTTTCGTGCGGTTGAGATTTTAAAAACTGTAGATTTAATATTGGCAGAAGATACTCGTACATCTTCAATATTGCTCAATCATTATGGAATAAAAAAACCACTCTCCCCCTATCACCAACACAACGAAAATAAAATAGCAGCTCACCTAGCAGACCAAATGCTAGCTGGTAAAACGATTGCATTGATTACAGATGCTGGCACACCCGGCATTAGCGACCCTGCACATATTTTAGTAAAAGAATGTATTAAAAATAACATTACGGTTAATTGTTTACCTGGTGCAGTGGCTTTTGTACCAGCCTTAGTAAACAGTGGCTTGCCTACAGGCAGCTTTTGTTTTGAAGGATTTCTGCCACTAAAAAAAGGCAGGCAAACTTTTCTTAAACGCATGGCTGAAGAAACCCGTACAATGATGTTTTACGAAAGCCCAATGCGCTTGTTACGCACACTAAGAGACTTGGGAGAATATTTAGGTACCGACCGCCAGTGCTGCGTAAGCAGAGAATTAACCAAAATGTTTGAAGAAAACAAAAGAGGTACTTTGCAAGAAGTGCATGATTATTTTAGTGCAAAAACGGTAAAGGGGGAGATTGTGATAGTGGTGGGTGGTAAAAGTACTTCCTCAAAATCTAAAGAAACGCTTTCATTAGAAGCATAAAATTCCAATCCTACCTTTTCATTCGTAGATAAAAAAGCCTTATTCATAGATTTTTTAATTTACACAAACATTGCTTCCAATATTTTTACAAAACAATAAGACATTTTCTATATTACAAATCTATTTTGATTTCATATTGTAAAAAATTGTATTTTACACATATAACTTTTTTACATGAGCAAAATAAAATGTGTAATTGTTGAAGACAATCCTTTGGATATGGAGTTGATTACGCATTATGTAAAAGCAGAACCAAGCCTTGATTTAAAATTTTGTTTTAGCAATGCTTTGGAAGCTTTGGCAACAATAAAAGAAACAAAACCACCATTGCTTTTTATGGATATTGATATGCCAATCATGAATGGCATAGATTTATTTAAAAACTTAGGCTATCATCCCATTTGTATTTTTGTAACTGCACATAGTGAATATGCACTTGAAAGTTACGAAGCACAAGCTTTTGATTTTATTTTGAAACCAGTTTCTGATAAACGCTTTGCACAATCTATAAATAGGTTGAAGGAATTTGTACAACTAAAAGAGAGAGCAGATTTATATGATACTGCTTTTGAAAAAGAGAGCATAACCATAAAAGAAGGTAGTACAAACTACAAAGTACTATTGAGTGATATTTTGTACATAGAGGCATTAAAGGATTATAGTAAAGTAGTAACTACTGGTAAAAAATACATTACTCTAAGTAAGTTAAAACACTTTATAGACAAATTACCTATACAAGATTTTATAAGAGTGCATAGAAGTTATGCAGTAGCAAAAAACAAAATAAATACATTTGGAAGGGATGAAATGAAAATAAACAATGAAGTAATTCCTATAGGGGTTACATATAGACAAGAGTTAAAACAAATTTTAGAAAATTAATCAATCACATAAAAAAAATTAAAACATGAAAAATTTTATTATCGGAGTGTTACTGATTGCCGTTACAATTTTATCTTATTTGCATTTTTTTAAAGGACAAACTATAGTACCCCCTATTACAAAAAATACCAAAACATTGGAGCTTGGTAAAGATTCATTAAAAATTAGTTTTTATGTAGATGAAAGGCTGGATAGTTTAAACATTGAAAATCCACCAGAAGGTGAACCCAAAAAGACTCAACTATTGTATTCTATACAAGCTGCTACAACAGATTGTGATCCAGCAACAGATCCTAATTGCGAAAACATTTCAAACTTAAAATTGAATTGTTGCCCACAACCACCACCCAATGTACAACCACCTTTTGAAAAATATTTAAGGAATTATATTAAATTGATAAAAGGAATAAACATCGAAAGAGTAAATACCAATGTCGTAAGAGGTAAATAATAAAAAATGATTTTTGGTAATTTAAAATGATTTAATTTCATAGTTCAAAATGAACTATGAAATTTTTTTTTATACTAACTTCTTTCATTATCACATCTTTTACTAGCTTATCGCAATCTATTATTAACAATGGTTATAAGCAAGCAGACTCCTTTTTTTTAAAAGCTGATTATGAAAAAGCAGCACCTTTGTTTCAAGCTATATTACAGTCAAAAGAAAAGGACAGTTTGTATGCAGAGGCATTATTAAGACTTGGAATAATAAAAGGATTTCAAAATAAATCTGACAGTGGTATTTATTTTTTAAAGTACGCAATAGAATTATTTAGTGCTAAAAAAAACAACACAAAACTTGCAAGAACACAACAGAATATAGGTGATTTGTATTGCACTAAAAAAAATTTTGAAGAAGCAAGAAGTTATTTAAAAGAAGCAATAAAAAACAGTACAACACAAAGAGATAGTGTAAAAATTTACATAAGTTTACTTGTTACAGAACTTGCTGACAAAAATTTTGAAACTGCCTATTCATTGGTAAAAAAAGAGTTGAACAATTTCTCTCAAAATATAGTTCCTTACCAAAAATTTTATATACTTCAAGCAAAGGGCAATTACTTTTTACATAAAAAAAATTATGATTCTGCATTGGTTTTTCTCATACAGGCATCTAATGAATATATTGATGATAGGCTAAAGGCAAATGTATTTAATGACATAGCAGAAACATATAGATTTAAAAAACAGTATCCCCTATCTTTTGCATATCAGGATAGTGCAAAAATTTTAGCAACTCAAAATCAAGGAATAAATAATTTTCTACCTTTTTACGATACCTATTCAAATCTTTATGAAGAAAAGGGAGAATATAAAAAAGCACTTTTTTATGCTAGGCAAAGCAGGCATTTATCAGACAGTTTTTTTGATATTGAAAAAAACAATGCCCTTCTTGATGCCGAGGCTAAGTACCAAAATGAAAAAACGAAAGCTGAAAAAGCGTTGGTAGAAAAAGACAATAGCATCAAACAAAGAAATCTTATTATCAGTTTTATTGGGTTAGGGTTAGTGGCATTGCTAGCAATTATAGGGTTGCGTATTGCACGAAATAGAAAGAAACAAAATAACATTCTTACAAAACAAAAACAAGAAATACAATTGCTGGCAGATGAACTTAACATTGCAAATAATACCAAGGCAAGATTATTTTCTACCATAACCCACGATTTGCGGGGGCCATTGAGTAGCTTGTATGCACAAGTAAAACTAAATGAACTTAAGGCAAATACAGGTAACGAAGTGTTAAGCAAACAAACAACTAACTTGTTAGATACTTTAGAAGATTTATTGGTATGGAGTAAAAGCCAAATGGATGGATTTATTGTACAAAAAGTAAAAATAAATTTATATCAACTTTTTGAAGAACTAAAAGCTATTTATGATGTTGCTGCTCATTTTAAGAAAATAAATATATTTAATAATGCTAAAGAAAATGTATTTGTTAGAACAGATGAAAATATTTTAAAAACCATACTGCGCAATTTAATAAGTAATGCTATTAATCATTCTCAAAAAGAAAGTAATATTTTACTTGAGGCATACTTACAAGATGATAGCATTTGTATTGGAATTAACAACAGCGCTTCCAAAATTGATTTTGAAAAACTTAAAAGTAATTTTGAAGCCGATGGAATTAAGAGTAATACAAATGGTTTGGGTCTTGTACTTGTAAAAGAATTTGCCCAAAAAATAAATGCCCAGATTCAACTTTCTTACCATAAAGAAACTTGTGGAATAAAAATATTTATTATATAATATATTTTATTAATATGTTTCGCTATATTTGTAATCGTATTCATTATTATTATTTTGCCAAAAATTTCGTTGGTAGATTTTTTTGATGCATTCGTAGATATTTTACCTCCGCACCTTATTACAACAATTATTTTTGTATGGTAGTCCCTTACAAAAACATTATCTCCCCCTTTTTTATTTATTCATACAAACAGACTTGTGCTTCGCTGTTTGTGTGTGCTTACTTATTGGAAATACAAATGATTTTACAAAACATGAGTCATTTATTTTTTAACCAATAATACATTAACAATGAACACACAGGACAACAACCTCGATTTATCGGGAGAATTTACTGGGCGCTATCTTTTGATAACAGCACCAGGGAACAGTAAAAGCAACATTAAGAGCATTAAGGAAACCACTGGTATTAACCTTGCCTCATCGCTAGATTTTGAAAACAGCGAAATTACAGCAGAAGGCTTAGAGGGTTATGATGGTTTTTACTTAAACGAATTAGGTGTTGCAGTAATTAGCGCTGCACAAGCAGATAAAATGCAAAGCCTTTCGCAAATGAATTTAATGGCAGCAGATGGTAGTACAGACAGTACTGCCCCTACCATAGAGCCAGAAAGGGTTTGTAGAACTATCAACGAAAATTTTGGCAGCTATTTAAAAGGTTTTAGCGATGCTGCAAAACACTTATCGGACAACTTTGGCAATGAAGAAGCTACAAAACAAACAGGCGCTGATGCAGAAGAAGCTGAAGTGCTAGCAGGTGGAAGCACATGGGGATTACAAGTAACCAATGTAGTGCCAAGTTTTTTAAGAAGAATGCCTTACACAGGCAATGGTATTAAAATAGCCGTACTAGATACAGGCTTTGATAACAACCATCCAGATTTTGCAGGACGAAGTGTAGTAGGACGATCATTTGTGCCAGGCCAAGCTGTGCAAGATGGGCACGGGCATGGTACACATTGCATTGGTACTGCATGCGGACCACTTACAAATAGTGGTGGAGTAGATAGATATGGCATAGCCTATCAATCTCAAATTTTTGTGGGCAAAGTTTTAAACAATGCAGGCTCTGGTGCAGATGGGTGGATACTTGCAGGTATAAACTGGGCTGTAGCAAATCGTTGCCAAGTAATAAGCATGTCATTAGGTGCATCTGCAAATGGCGCTGGCTTTTCTGCAGTTTATGAGAATGCAGCAAGAGCAGCTTTAAATGTGGGCTGTCTAATTGTTGCCGCAGCAGGCAATAGTGGAAATGCACCTGTAGGGCATCCAGCAAATTGTCCATCTATAATGGCCGTAGGTTCGGTGGATAGTAATTTACAACGTTCTTCATTTTCATGTGTTACATTTTACCCGCCTCATGGCAAAGTAGATATTGCAGGCCCAGGTAGAGATGTATTTTCTGCAGCTCCAATGCCTAGACGCTATACAACTATGAGTGGTACAAGTATGGCTACTCCTCATGTAGCTGGTATAGCTGCTTTGCATGCGCAAAGCAATGCTGCATACAGAGGAGGTGCATTATGGGCAAGGCTTACAGCCACTGCAAGAGCATTACCACAACCAGTAACACATGTAGGATCTGGATTGGTGCAAGCACCATTTACAAGAATATTCTTGCCTGTTCCTTTCCCTTTTCCACATCCATTTCCACCAGTAGTTTTTCCAAGGCCTATTCCAATTCCTTTTCCTCCAATAAGTGGCCCTATACCACCACGCCCATTTACTGGAAAAAAGAAAGCGGTAAAATCTGCAACAAAAAAAGCAGTAGGTTCGTCTAAAAAAAGATAGTAACTTCAATCAACCAAATAGTAGGAGGCTGTCTTAAAAAGGGCAGCCTCCTTTTAGTTTCATCATTATAATTTTTTAAAAAATGGAAAGATATTTAATGGCAATAGATACTACTGTTACAGATTTGGAAGCAGTACAAAAAGATTTAAAAAAAATGAAAATTACCGTAGTAGAAATTTTTGATTTTATAAATACCCTTGTTATAAAAGCTAATGAAAAACAAATATTAAAAATAAAAAAACAAATTAAAGGCGTTATAAGTATTGATATTGAAGGGCAAATGAATGCCATTTAAATAAATAGAAGCTAAATAATTTTGTTGTTCAAAGTAATTACCGAAATTCACGCCTCTAAAATACTATTAAATGAACAAGATATTATTGTGTAGCTTTTTTGCACTTACATTTTTTACAACAATAGCACAACCAGAAAACAGATGGCAACAAAGAGTAAACTATAACATGGTTATAGACATGGATGTTGCAAAAAATCAGTTTAAAGGAAAACAAAAGCTGGAGTACAGCAACAACAGCGATCAAAAGCTAGACAGGGTATTTTATCATCTTTATTTTAATGCTTTTCAGCCAAATAGTAGCATGGATACAAGAAGCCGTGAGCTAGGCAAAGCACCCATAAACAACAGAATAGATTGGGATCAAAGAGTAAAGGATAGAATTTTAAATTTGAAAGAAGATGAAATTGGCTACCAAAAAATAATTTCTTTAAAAATGAATGGCACACCACAGCCATTTAAATACCACGAAACAATATTAGAAGTAAACCTTACAAAAACTATTGCACCAAAAAGTAAAGTTGTATTTGAAATGGAGTTTGAAGCACAAGTGCCATTACAAGTGCGTAGAAGCGGAAGAGACAATCCCACTACAGGCGTAAGATTGAGCATGGCACAATGGTACCCTAAAATGTGTGAGTACGATTACGAAGGCTGGCACCCTACTCCTTATGTAGCCAGAGAGTTTTATGGTGTATGGGGAGATTTTGATGTTACAATAAATATAGATAAGGAATATAAACTTGGTGGAACTGGTGTATTATTAAATGCAAATGAAATAGGTTGGGGTTATGATAAACCTAATACTGAATTAAAAAATATTTCAACACAAAAAAGAAGTTGGCATTTTGTAGGAAAAAATATACATGATTTTGTATGGCTGCCGACCCAGATTACATACACATTACAAGGCAAATGCCTAATGGAGGGCCAGCCTTACATGTATTGTACAACAACAAACCTGGCGATGTGGCAAACGATGCTGCATGGACAGAAGTAGCAAATGCGGCAGTTTATGTACTTCCCTTTATAGAACAACGATTTGGAAAATACCCTTACCCTCAATATTCATTTATACAAGGCGGAGATGGTGGTATGGAATATCCAATGGCAACATTACTTGTAGGTAATGGGCTGGGAACAGTTTTTCATGAGTGGATGCACAGCTGGTACCAAATGATGCTTGGTACAAATGAAAGTATGTATGGCTGGATGGACGAAGGTTTTACAGAATTTGCTACAGATTATGTGAGTAAATATTATAGAGACAATGTAGAAAGAAAAAGAAATGCAGCTGATGTAAAAACAATAGCTAAGTATGATTCAATAGATGCAACTTCACCTCCATTGCATTCTGATAATTATGGTTCTTATTTTTCTCTTATAAGAACAAATGCTGAAGAGCCGCTTACAACACATGCAGATCATTTTAATTCAAATTTAGTTTATAGCATTTCATCATATTCAAAAGGTTCAGTTTTTCTTAGCCAGCTTGGTTATGTTATAGGTGCAGAAGCTAGAGATAAAACCTTACTAGAGTACTACAGCAAATGGCGTTTTAAACACCCAAACGCTAACGATTTTATGAGGATAGCAGAAGATGTAAGTGGTGCACAACTTGATTGGTATAAAGAGTATTGGATAAATACTACAAAGAAAATAGATTATGCAATTGATAGCTTATGGGAAGAAAATGGAGTATCTAAAATAAGGATAAAAAGAATTGGCCAAATGCCCATGCCTATCGATGTACAATTTACAAGAAAAGATGGAAGTATAGAAACACATACTATACCATTGAGTTTAATGTATGCTGCTAAAAAACTAGATAACGGTATAAAGCCAATAATAGAAAACGAATGGAGATGGACACACCCTACTTATATTTTAGAATTAAAAACCCGTTTAAAAGAATTTAATAAAATAGAAATAGATGCTACGCAACGCATGGCAGATATGGATAGAAGAAACAATAAAGTAGAATATAATTTATAAAAAATGAGTGATATAGTTTTAAGAAAACTAAGCAAAGCAGATGTACCTATTATTTCTTATCTAGCCAAGCAAACATTTTACAATGCTTTTTCTGGCACGTGCACTGGTATGGATATGCAGCACTTTTTAGATTTTTATTATAACGAAGAACAGATATTAAAAGAAGTAGAAAATACAGCAATGCATTATTATTTTGCAGAAATAAATAATAATGCTATTGGGTACATGTTGTTTGCAGAAAACAACCCTGGCTTTGAAGAAACAAACCATAAAAAAGCAATTGAACTAAAACGTTTTTACCTGCTCGATGAATTTCATGGGAAAGCAATTGCACAAACAATGATGGATTTTTTTCTAGAATATGCAAAAAAATCAAATTATGATATTGCATTTTTAGGAGTGTGGGAGTACAATTACAAAGCACAAAATTTTTACAAAAAATATGACTTTGGCTTTACAAATTACCGACATGATTTTCCTGTTGGCGAAACCGCACAAACCGACATTTACTTATCAAAGTATTTAAGATAATTATGCTTTCTAAAAAAACACAATACGGGTTAAAGGCATTGGGATACTTATCAGAAAAGTATGGAGAAGGACCTGTACTTATAGCAGATATTGCAAGTGCAAAAAAAATACCTATAAAGTTTTTAGAAAATATATTATTGCTTTTAAAACAACATAACATTTTAGAAAGTAAAAAAGGAAAAGGTGGAGGGTATTATCTTTTAGTTTCTCCTAAAAGTACATCTATAGCAAGCGCCATTAGAATTATAGATGGCCCCATTGCATTACTACCCTGTGTAAGTATAAATTTTTATGAAAAATGCATTGATTGTGATGAAAATAATTGTGGTCTTAAAAGAACAATGGCTTTGGTGAGAGATGCAACTTTAAAAGTGTTAGAAAAGAAAAATTTATTAGATTTAGTTGATGGTATTATGCAATAGTTGCAAAAATTACTACTTTCCCGAAGCTCTTTTCAACAAGCCTTTTCCAAACCTGTTTTTTACATCATCAATACTTTTATACAAATCATTTTTTTTGGTTGCATCGCTAAATAAATTTGTTTGTACCGCATTACCCGTAAGCTCACTCAGCTTTACACCTAACAGTCGTATGGGTTCTCCTCTCTTGTGTAATTTTTTAAACAAATCTTTTACTACTGGTATAATATCTTCATCTGCGCTCGTATAATCTATGGTAGTTTGCTTAGAAAAAGTATCAAAATTAGGATAACGAATTTTCACTGCCACACAACCTGCTACTTTTTCATCTTGCCTCAATTCAAAGCACACTTTTTCTATAAATCTTATCAGTTCGGCATTGATAAAGCTCATATCAGTTAATGGTTCATTAAAAGTATTTTCCGAAGAAATAGATTTTGATTCATGAAAATTGCTCACCTCACTATTGTGTATGCCTTGTGATTTTAAAACTAAATCCAAACCCCATTTACCCAATCTTTCTTCTAAAATAGCAGCATCTATTTCGCTTAATTGCTTAATGGTTTTTATACCTAAATAATGTAATACTTCTTGTGCATGTTTTCCTACACCAGGTATTTCCCCTACAGGCAAAGGCGCAAGAAAATCTTTTTCTTTTCCAAAAGGAATTTGTAAATATCCATTGGGCTTTGCTTGGTTGGTAGCAATTTTAGCCATCATTTTGCTTGATGATAAGCCAAATGAAATAGGCAAGCCTGTTTTATCCATTATTTCTTTGCGCAAGTCTATCGTCCATTGAAGTGGATTAAAAAACTTTTCCATACCAGTAAGGTCTATGTAAAACTCATCGATAGAAGCCTTTTCAAATAAAGGGGCTTTGTCTGCAATTATTTGTGTAACCCACCTACTATAGCGACTATACTCTCCTCTTGTACCACTTACAAAAATGGCTTGTGGGCATAGCTGCCTAGCTTTACTAGATGGCATAGCAGAATGTATACCAAACTTACGAGCCTCATAGCTACATGCAGCTACCACTCCACGCTCCTTACCTCCTACTATTACAGGCTTTCCTTTTAATGATGGGTCGTTTAATATTTCTACAGAAACAAAAAAAGAGTCTAAATCAAAATGTGATATGATGCGTTGTGGAGGCAAAGAATTTCAAGGTTTAAGGTTCAAGGTTTGCGAAGATTATGTTTTGTTGAGAAGTGTTTATTGTTTTTTGTTAACTGTCAACTGCTTTTTGCCAACCGTTTTTTGCCAACCGTTTTTTGTAAACTGCTTTTTGCCAACTGCTTTTTGCCAACTGCCTTTTGCCAACTGCCTTTTGCCAACTGCCAACTGAACTACCCGTAAATCTCCAACAACCCCTCTGGCACTTCCACATATACTTTTCTATTCTTATTATCCATTTTTATAAGATTGGCTTCATGTATAGGTATGAGCGCTTCGTTGCCATTGTGAATTATCGTACAAAGTATTTGATGTGGCATTTCCATTACTTCTATTATTGGGCCAAGGTTTTTTGTACCATCAATTATATCAAATCCAAGCAGTGCTATTGGAGCAGCGGCTGCTTTGTATTTATTAAAATCTTCTTCTTGTAGCCATACATCTTTTGGAGTAAGTTTTCTTGCTACTTCTTTATTATCTATACCCTCTAATTTTATATACGTTTCAGTGTCACTTTTTACAGAAGTTTTTTCTATAAAATGTGGTATAAAATTATCCTTTGGTTGCTCAATAAAAATTGCTTCTAAGTCTTTCAACGTTGTCTTTTTGCCTAAACTATGTTGAAGTATGAGCTCACCAGATAATCCATGACTAGCCGCTAATTTCCCTATTTTAAAATATTGCATAATGCAAATTTATTTTATTGTTTTGAGTACTTGCAATTTTTTTTCTACACTCATTTTTCCAATATTTACATCTATTCAATTTATATTTTTTTAATGATAAGATGTATCTTTATTTTATAAACAAAATAAATGAGCATAGAGCAACATTACAATGAATGGGCAGCACAATACGATACCAATGTAAACAAAACAAGAGATTTAGAAGCTATTGCTTTTCGCAAAACATTGGCTGGGTTTAGTTTTAATGAATGCTTAGAAATAGGCTGTGGCACTGGTAAAAACACACAATGGCTTGTAGATCATTGCAGAAATATTACAGCTGTTGATTTATCCTCTTCCATGCTTACCATTGCAAAGGAAAATACAAAAAATAAAAAAGTAAATTTCATACAAACAGATATTTTAGAAGATTGGACATTTGCAACAACATTGTATGATTTAATAAGTTTTAGTCTTGTATTGGAACATATAAAAGATATTGACACAATTATAAAAAAAGCGGAATCATTATTAAATGAAAAAGGTTTCATTTACATTGGAGAGTTTCACCCATTTAAACAATACAAAGGCAGCAAAGCAAGATTTGAAAACGAAAACGGAATAAATATTTTAGAATGTTATAATCATCATATTTCTGATTTTACAAATGCAGCAAAACAACATAATTTAAATATTGTAGCACTGGAAGAATATTTTGATGAAGATAAAAATGAAATCCCTAGAATACTTGTATTATTGTTGCAAAAAAAACAAATGCAAAGGATATAAAACTTAATACCCTACGATTTATAGCTGGTAAAGAGCTAAGAACTTCTATAGAAGCTTATGTAAAAAAACATAGTTTTTGGCTAGCAAGATAATTTGAAATTACAAATGCCAACTTTTAAAAAGTTGACATCCTTGTTTTATGAAAAAATATTATTTTCTAAACTCCACCCCACATTTCAACCATTGTAAAAAATCTCCTTTAGCATCTGTATAGCCAGATGGATAAGAAACTAATTCTTCGTTAGTTGTTACAATTGCATACAATGGCTGAGAATTTTGTGCAAAGTTTTCTGTTTCAAAAACACTCCATTTATCTGCCACTGTTTTTATTTCTCTTTCAGCACCATCTTTTGTTTTATACGTAAATCTATTTTCTGCTGGTAATAATTTTTTATCATCTACATATAATGAAACAATTATAAAATTATCTTTTAGCATTTTATATTCTTCTGGGCGGCTCCATACATTCTCTTCCATTTTGCGGCAGTTTGGACAGGCAAATCCTGTAAAATCAAGCAACAGCAATTTGTTTTGTTCCTTAGCCATTTTTAATCCTTCTTCATAATCTTTTGTACAATTAAGGTTAAGCACACATTCCTCTTTTCCTTTTTCTGCATAAACGCTGTACCAAAGTGGTGGTGGAAAACCACTAATAAAGGAGAGGTTTGCATATTTAGATTTGGTAACGCCTGGTATTAAATAAAAAGTAAAAAGTGAAACTAAAATAGCCAATCCGATGCGCACTTTAGATAGTTTTTTTATAG
>JAYVID010000336.1:0-4400 GCA_043770525.1 Ferruginibacter sp. | reverse complement strand
GACTTATAAAATGAAGTATCTCCTAAAATTAATATTGGTTGTAGCAGGTGTATTATGTTTGTATAATGCACCTGCACAAACAAAACAATTCCTACACAGTGTTTCCATAACCTGTATTTCAAAAACAGAAGCAAAAACAAATGATTTAATTTATATAAAGTTATTTACTAAAAATGACGCTGCAAAAAGCACAGCCACAAAAGCATTTAAAGACGGAGAAACAAAAAGTTTTAGTGAAATAAATCTTGATGATTTTAGCAAAAAAAATGGTTGGGCTGTTGTTGAAAATGATGTATTAAAAATTGTAGAAAAAGATGATGCCGATGAAGATGATATTATTTTAGAACTAAAATTTACGACTGATATACTTAAAGTAAATAAACATTGCTTTACAAAAACATTTACAATTGGTAAGTATAAAATTTGTTTTGAAATAAAAACGATAAAATTTTAAAGTGATATTTTGAAGTAGAAAAAGTAATGCCAGAATTAGTTAAAAGGCAATTGGTGTAAATTGAAAAAATTAAAAAAGGCAATTTTTTACCTCGGCAGATATTAAATGTGAATTCTTTTTCTAAAAACACTATTGACAAAATTTCTTAATTCATTGCCATTTACAAAATACATAAAATTTTATTTTACAAGTGCATCAAACTGACAAATTATAAATTTTAAAAAATCAGTTTTAGGTTATTAAAAGATTAGTCAGCATTTAGACAAAACGGTTACTTTATAATGCTTTAGAAATAAAAAACGTCTCCTATTATAGAAGACGTTTTTTATGTGTATGTGTATAGTTTTTTACTTTTGCAAATTTTACCTTTGCTTTTTATTTGTTTTACAATTAGCACATTTATTGTTAAAAAAAAACGTTGTGCTCAATTTTCTTGCACTTATTAGTATTTTTCTTTTCATAAAACACTAGCCCAAAAACTTAGATGAGTAAAATACGCTGTATGCTTAAGTGAGCGGATAGTAAGGGGAATATCCCCTTACTATCAACCGCATTTTTTTAAATTTTAATAATTTGCTTAGTAGATTTTTTTGAGCTATCCGTTATCACAAGAATGTAATTTCCTGCAGGCAACCCATTTAGTTTGTCTATGTACAATGTATTACTTCCTTTATTTACGTTTACCCTTTCTACTCTTATCGTTTTACCTTCTGCATTTACAATACCTACACTAATTATTGAGTTCTTATCAGACTCATAATTTACGGCAAGTTTAATGGTGAAAGGATTTGGACTAACAGCAGATATTTCTGAACCACTTCTTCCATTTCTACTTAGTGTAACAATAGATGAGTAAATTATTTTAGCATCATTATCTATTGACTTAACTCTGTAAAAATGTTTACCTGTAGTTACAGACTTATGAACGTAAGTATAATCATTAATAGAAGCTATATTTCCTTTTGCTGCAACAATTTGAATTGTTTCAAAATTAATTCCATCAGTGCTATGTTGCAATTCAAAATGTTTACAATTTATTTCTTGCGAAGTAGTCCATTTCAATTCATTATTATTTTCCACTTTTGAACCTGTGAATGATAATAAATTGATTGGTAAAACGCCAGCCCTAGCCGATGGTATAATGTATATAGATGGTGTTACATCTATTATTCCTAGATTATCTGTAGCAGTATAAGAAAAAATTGCTCCTTTAAAAGTATTGGTAGAAACAAATCTAAGTTGCGAAGCCTGACCAACACTTAAATTTTGTACCTGGCTAAGTGTAGTGACAGCTACACCGTTTAAATACAACACACCTTCGGTAGTGGCAGGTAAAGATAAAATGGTATAAAAAGAAACATTTACATCATCTGTAGCTACTAATGGTGCAATAGGTAAATTGGCAACAACATTTTCTGTAAAGGCTGCTGTAATTATGCTTTGTGAAACTGGTGGCACATTTGAATAAATTTTATACGATGCAGCAGTTAAATCTGTACCCCCAAAATTATCTGTAGCAGTATAATTGAAAGATGTAGTACCGCTAAAATTATCATTAGGATTAAACGACAATTGATTTGCTTGCGCCAATGTTATTACAAGGCCAGTATTAGGCAATGTAGAAATAGCAACATTATTTACCGATAAAACCCCATTAGTAGGTAGTGATAAAATAGTATAAGATGCAATAGTACCATCATTATCTGTAGCTTGTAAACCAGATATTGGTTTAGCAGCTGTGCCAATAGCATTGGTAATTACTTGGCTGTTGTTTTCAATAGCTTCCGGTACAAAGTTTATTACTGGAATTGTATATACAGCTGCAGTTTTATCTGTAGCTCCAAAATTATCGTTGGCTACATAATTAAATGTTGCATTACCAATAAAGCCAGCATTTGGATCAAACTCTAATCTATTTGCATACATTGTAGGAATAATTTGACCTAACTTTATTGCACTACCATCCATTACCAATACACCACTATTTACAGCTGGTAAAGAAGTAATGGTAAAACTTTCTATAGCGCCCTCATCTGTGCCAGATAAGGCTTGTATAAATGCTGGCCCTGCATTGCTCGAAATGGCAGCCGTTGTAAGGTCATTTGATACAGGATCTGTATTGGTAATATTTATAATAAATGTTGATAAATTACTTAATAAACCATTGTTGTCATAAGCATAATAACTAAACTTAGCAGGACCATAATATAATCCTGTAGGTTTAAATTTGAGTGTAGCTGCTTGTGCAATAGTTATTAATTTATCCCCAATTATTATTGAATCGTAAACACTTCCAGATATATTGTACCAAAGTGTACCATAATAGCTTGGCGGTATCGATAAAATTCTATAACTATTTATGCTTCCATCATAATCTAAAGCCGATAAAGGGCTTATTAATGATGCAGTATTATTTGCAACTATATTATTTGTAACTACAGCACTTGCTACCGGCGGCTGGTTTAAGCTAGAGCCAGTTACTGGAATAGTATAAACTGCTACATTACTTGAATCATTGATATTATCTAATGCAGTAAAATTGAAACTGGTATTACCAATTACACCACCAGTTATTATTCTTACACGCTTTGCTTGATCTGAAGTTAATATTTGATTAGCTATAGTATTTGTATAATTATTTGTGCCTAGTAAATCTGCTTGTAAAGTACCCAATGTTGGTAAGGTTAATATTTTAAAACTAACAATACTTCCATCAGCATCAATAGCTGTAGGTGCAGGAATTTTTATTGTTGCGCCTTTTTTTACTTCAACTATTGTTTTACTAATAGCCACAGGTAAGGTATTTATAATTTTTATATTTTGCTTTGCTACATTAGAAAAAGTTCCTTCGTTATCAAAACTCTTATACTTAAATGAAGTATTTCCTGCAAAACTTCCAGATGGAGCAAATGTAATTTTAGATGCGCTCAATTTTGATACTGTTTGATTAATAACAGCAGGTATATTATTTACATACAGTATGCCTTGTGCCGCTGTTGGTATTGCTGTTAGCACAAATCCTTCTACAGTTCCATCAGCATCAGTTCCTATTAAAGGCAAACAATTATTAGCAACAGGGCTAGTATTAATATTTGCCATGGTAGTATCTCTAGATGCAGGTGCAATATTAGATAATACAATTGGAATTTTATACAGTCCAGGTGTAGGATCAGTCATGAAACCTTCGTCGGCCACATTGTAAGTAAATAGAGCTGTATCTCTACTATTTGGAGCAGGATAAAAACTTAAAGTGCTGGCTACGTTTGGCATAATAATATCACCTGGTTGTATCAATACATCACCCAAATAAAGTTTGCCATATTTTATAGAATCTGGTACAGAAAGTATGATACCATATTTTAATGGCTTACCATCAGGATCACTTCCAGATATAGATTGGATAGTAGTTTTTGGTAAATTATTAAGCATTGGTGGTGCTATAAAATTTGGCACGGATGGAGGTTGGTTTACAACTGGTATTTTTACAATAGCTGGGCTCTTATCTACTAAATTTTCATTGTCTGTAGCTGTAAAAGTAAATTCTGCAATCCCTGTAAATCCAACAGCAGGATCAAACTGAACACTATTTGCAGCGGCAGAAGCTATCACAGTACCTACTACAATATTGGTATTTGCACCAGCATTAGAATACCTTAATTTTCCTTCGTTTATTGGAGGAATACTTAATATTTTGTAAGAAACAATTGTATTTGTTGCATCAGGATCTATTGCACTTATTGGAAATAATTGTGTCCAGCCAGCACCGCAGTAAATAGGATTATTTGTGCTGTCTTTTGCTACAGGAGGTACTTGCTGTGTAGGCAAATACATTATAGCAGGTGTATTATCTTCCAATCCATTGTTATCACCAGCAGTATATGTAAAATCTGCTACACCACTTAAAACATCTATAGGGTCAAACATTAATGTAGATGCTTGAGCAATC
>JAYVID010000335.1:0-2114 GCA_043770525.1 Ferruginibacter sp. | reverse complement strand
CCCCATACATTAAATTAGTAATTACTTTTTTGCAAATTTCTTTTTGCAAATTGCCTTCTGCTAACTGCCAACTGCTTTTACTATCTTGCAGCTAACATTTAGTTCACCATGCTTTCTACCAGAAATTTATCTCCACAACAACTATCTGCACTTACGGCAGGTATATTGTCTATACCCATAAGCATTGGCGTTTTCATTTTTAAACCTGTATGGTGGACAGCGCCTGCTTCTTTTATTATTATATTTTTAGGTAGCTATGCGCTCATCTTATTTACTCTGCAAAAGTTTATTTATAGAAAAATAAAACTTATTTACAAACTCATATATCAAACTAAAGCTACCAAAAGAGAGGAATTTTACTATGGTAATATTTTACCGCAAAAAGGCATTGACGAAGTAAGAGAAGATGTGGAGGCATGGGCAGAGCAACGGAAAAAAGAAATAGAAACCTTACAGCAAAACGAAACGTATAGAAAAGAATTTTTACAAAATCTTAGTCATGAATTAAAGACACCTATTTTTGCCATACAAGGTTATGTAGAAACTTTGCAAGATGGAGCCTTACACAATAATGAAGTAAACGAAAAGTTTTTGGCTAGCACATCTCGTAACGTTACAAGACTTGTAAGCTTATTAAAAGATTTAGATGAAATAACAAAGCTAGAAAGTGGTGAAATGATTATGTTGTTTGAACAATTTACTATTCAAGATGTAATGAAAGAAGTATTTGATAGTTTGGAATTAAAAGCAGCAGAAAAAAACATAAAATATTTTATAAAAAAAGGCTGTGAATTTCCATTATCTGTATATGCTGACAAAGAAAAAATAAGACAGGTATTTATAAATTTTACTGAAAATGCCATAAAGTATGGTAAAGAAAATGGAACCATAGAAGCCAGTTTTTATAATGTAGATGGCAATAATGTGTTAATAGAAATTAGTGACGATGGCGACGGTATAGCGGAAGAACATTTACCAAGAATATTTGAACGCTTTTATAGAACTGACAGTGCACGTAGTCGGAAAGTGGGTGGTAGCGGGCTTGGGCTTGCTATATGCAAACACATTATAGATGCACATAGGCAAACCATACATGTACGTAGCAAGCTAGATGTGGGTACGAGTTTTGGCTTTACATTGCCAGCAAAAAAAGAGTCACACGCTTAAAAATTCTTGTACCAAATGTGGTTTCTTTTCTCGTTTTGTAATAGTATGCCGCATGTTTAGCAGCTGTTTTTCTACTTTTCAATTTGTACAAATAAATTGTAGCTATAATTGCAGGCAGTAAACCTACAGCCAATGCCAATAACGAATCTCCTGCTAAAAATATTCGTGTAATACCTACCAATGTTGCCAAAACGATAACCGCTATTTTTAAAAATATATTCTTGCTATAAAACATAAAAAAACTAGCCAAGGTAAATGCAATGGCTAGATGTGAGGAGATTATATTTTTATTAAAAAAGGCTTCGGTTGAATTTTGTATAACTCCTTCTTCAAAATAAAATTGTGCTGGCAAACCGCTAAAAATGTTTTTTACAATTTGTATTATGCTTAATGAAATTAGTATTGCTATAAAAAGTTTTAAAGCATATTTTTTTTTATTAAAGAAAAACAGCAAAAAGAATATAATGCCAAATGCAAAAAAAGCATCTCCCATAAAAGTAAGATTTATTAGGAGTGTATTCCAATAAAAGTTATTTACATCTATATTAAGCCCTTGCCCATTTGACAAACCTACAAAAAGTGTAATAACTAGCGCAAAAATAATAGCTAGTGAAAAAGAAAAAACAATGGCTTTGTAAGTAAGTTCTTTTCGCATAATTATGTTTTTAAAAATGCAAATTAAATTACAGGTATTACTAAATGGTTAAACTAATATTATCGAATTTTTAAATTGAAATTCTTTTAAAATATCACTACTAAAACACAACACTTAAAAATTATTTTGTACTTTACTATTTTTTAAATCCAATTAGCTGATAGACATAAAAATTATGGGCAGGTTTTTTATTTCTTAAAATTTTTATAGTGGTAATAGAATCTATTGAGTTATAATATGCCTTATATGTTTGTCTTGCATCATAATACTCATCGGAATGTACAATACAATA
>JAYVID010000334.1:0-26447 GCA_043770525.1 Ferruginibacter sp. | reverse complement strand
TAAAGGGATGTGGGGCTTTTCTTACAAACTACAAGGCTTAGATAGTACCAATAATAAAGCTTTTGAAAGAGCCATCGTTTTACACGGTCACGCTTGTATACCTGATGAGCAAATTAATGATTGGCCTATTTGCTTTAGCTATGGATGCCCAATGGTTTCACCTACGTTTTTACAAAAGCTAAAAGGCTATATTAGTAAGCAAGGAAAGACTCCTATTTTATTGGAAATTATATATTAATGCACTAGAATTTTTTGGCTATTTTCTATCTGCCAGTTTTTAGAACCTAATACTTCGGTTAGCAAAGTTTTCATTTGCTCCGCAGCTATTTTTGGCAAGTCACTTTTATAAGCTGCTATTTCTATTTGTGTTTTTCCTTTATTATTTATAGCCATTATATCATCCTTGCTAAATTTGTTAAACAACCCATCTTCCATATCATAATACTGATAATCGGGTTCTATAGAAAGTATTTTCGGCTCAGGGAAAGATACTAAATTTATTTTTCTATTTGCTTCATCTGTTTCCCAAACACATTGCTCAAAGTCAAATCCAATAAGCACTTTGGCTTTTACAATAACCAAAGCTTTTTTGGTAGAAGGTATAAAAGATAAAATTTGTTTTGTTTCCTCAAAATTATACATTTCATTAAACTGCCCTTCAGCACATACTATCTTAAATACTTTTTTTATACTCTCCACAATGGTGTGAGACGACTCTGTAACTTTTACAACTTCATTTTTCTTAAACGATTTTGAAATAAAAAACATTAATGCTCCCCCTAATAACAAACCTACAATTAGCAACCCTAAAGTATTGCTCCCACCCGTATTCGATACATAATTATCTTTAAAAAAAAGGGCATACAAGCTTCCAATAATATACAATACTATTGCAATTATTGCAAACCATTTTATTTGCTGCCATTTTATATTGGGTAGGTTCATAAGTTAGTTTTAATTTATTTAAACAATTGTACAAGTGGAAATGTTTAAAAATTTATTTATAATAATTGTAAGTTTACAAAAAATTAGAAATTATTAACAAGCCTTTCCCTTATAAATTAATTACCCTCTCTCTTCTCTTTTCGTTTATTTATGATTTCTGCATATTCATTACATCCAATAATATTGGTGCATTTAGGAGCAACCAGCTTTACATCTATTTCTTCAATACTAGTTACTTCATAATGCTGCCCTTCTCCATAACGCTGATCGTAAGCTTCAAGCACAATACCTGGTATGCCCTCATAAAAAAGAAATTCTTTTTTAAACTTTAACTCATTTGTAAAATAAACCAAAGTGCTATCATTTTTGTCATTAACCGCAAGTGCAAGTATACATTTATATCCCTTTATTAATTTATAGGTATTTTTTTGAATAGCCCAAACCATAGTATCCGCACATGTTTTTTTTACAAGGTACTTTGGCAAGCCTACAGTATTTCTTTCTTCATAGTAATTGGCGTTTTTAAAATCTAAATAAGTCTGATGCCCTTCAATTTTTTTCCCAAATGTTTTCTTACGCTTTTTGAAAGGATTGTACCTACTACTAAAATAATGTATAAAACCGATTGAATCATTTACAAGCATGCGAACCTTATGTTGTTCAATGTAAACTGAATTATTTACATAGTTTGTAAGAGAAGTTTGCCTATACTCTAGCATTAACGTTTTCTGGCCAAATACAATATTAAAAATAAAAGTGAAACCTAAAACTAAAACAGTTTTCATGGTATTTATTTTAAGCCTCCTCCATAAAAGTATACCCATAATCAACTGGCGGTACAAAAGTTTCTTTAATCGTACGAGCGCTTAACCAACGATACAAATTAAGCATAGAACCTGCTTTATCGTTTGTACCACTGGCTCTAGCACCACCAAATGGTTGTTGCCCTACCACAGCACCAGTTGGCTTATCGTTTATGTAAAAATTACCTGCACTGTTGCGTAGTTTATTTACAGCTAATTCCACTGCGTATCTATCTTGTGCAAGCACAGCACCTGTAAGTGCATACGCAGATGTACCATCTACCAACTTTAAAGTTTCTTCATACTTATTTTCATCATAAATATAGATAGTAAGCACTGGACCAAACAACTCCTCACACATGGTTACATAATGGGGATTGCTAGCTTCTATCACCGTGGGTTCTATAAAATAACCTTCCGTTTTATCACACTTACCTCCTACCCATATTTTTGCACCACTATCTCTTTTACGTACATTTTTTATGTAGCCTTCTAGTTTATCAAAACTCTTTTCATCTATTACTGCATTTACAAAATTGGTAAAGTTTTCTACCGTTCCCATCTTCATGGTATTTATCATGGCTACCAATTTCTTTTTTACTTCTGCAGCCATATTGCTTGGTATGTATGCACGGCTTGCCGCACTGCATTTTTGTCCTTGGTATTCAAAAGCACCTCTTGCAAGTGCTGTTACTACTGCATCTACATTGGCACTTTTGTGTGCTATTACAAAATCTTTACCTCCTGTTTCGCCTACTATGCGAGGGTACGATTTGTATATGGGTGTATTTTTTCCTATCGTTTCCCACATTTTATTAAACACACCTGTGCTACCAGTAAAATGCAATCCTGCAAATTCAGGATGGTTAAAAATAACCTCTCCAATTGTTGGTCCATCTATAAAAACTAAATTGATAACACCATCTGGCAAGCCTGCTTCTTTTAAAATTCTCATAAACATTTGTGCGCTGTACACCTGAGTGTTTGCGCATTTCCACACCACTACATTGCCACACATTGCAGCACTGGTAGGCAAGTTGCCACCAATGGCAGTAAAATTAAATGGAGATAATGCAAAGACAAATCCTTCTAGCGGACGATACTCCAAACGATTGTAAATACCTGGGCTGCTGATGGGTTGCTGGGTATAAATTTCACTTAAGAAATGTACATTAAAACGTAAGAAATCTATCAACTCACAAGCCGCATCTATTTCTGCTTGCATGGCATTTTTACTTTGCCCAAGCATGGTAGTTGCATTTATGTATGGACGATATTTTGTTGCCAATAAATCGGCCGCTTTTAAGAAAATATTTGCACGATTTTCCCAACTCATAGCTGCCCATTTATCTTTTGCTTTTAGTGCAGCGGCTATGGCTTTTTTTACATGGCTAGCATCACCTACATGAAAATACCCAAGCAAATGCTTGTGCTCATGTGGTGGACGAATATCCAATGTTTTTCCTGTACGCACTTCATCTGCACCAATATACATGGGCACATCTATTTTACTAGCTTTTAATTCTTTGATAGCTGCTTTAAGTGCTAATTTTTCTTTAGAACCTTTGCCATAAGCTAGTACAGGTTCGTTGGTAGGTGTTGGGTAATAGAATGAGCCGTATTGCATGGTAAATTTTATTTTAAATTATTGTTTACTTTTTTTTTTATTTCTTTTTTAACTTCATCCCAAGTTTTGTTGTTAAGACAATTAGGAGTTTCTGATTCGTCTGCATCATCAAAATATGTTATCATTCTTGCTACACCAATTGCTAGCATTGGGTTATACTTTTCTTGATAGAAACTTGCAATCTCATCTATAGAAAAAATATTTAGTAACTCATTTATATCCCAAAAATCTTTTTTTGTAGCTCTTCTTGAAATTGCATTCACTTTTGCAGCTGCAATCTCTTTTAATTCCCACATTCTAATACCATCTATTTTATAGACGCTTCCAATAAATTTATCATCATGCCTACAAATATCAATTTTCACATTATCTATAAAAGAAAAAACACCAAGCTTATTTTTTAAACTCGAAATCAGTTCAAACCTTTTATTGAAATGATTACTCAAAACTTTTATGATGATTTCATTATCAAAACTATCATGTGAAAACAAATCTAAATCAACAGAGATTCGATGTCCTAATTGAAGCGACAAAGCAGTACCTCCTACTAAATTAAATTGTTTCAACCCTTCAATAGACATCAGCTCCTTTAATAGAGCGAGGGTGTCGGGTTTGACTGTTTCAAAATGTAACATCTAAAATTTTCTTTTGGTATTTCAAAAATTGCAGAGCAAAAATGTATCGTTTCATCAAATAAATACTTAGCTGTGGTAAGCGCTTCTATAACTTTTTTATCTCCATAATATCTTCTCACTTGTCTTATATCATCAATATCTCCCCAATCAAACACACGCTCTACGATTGAACGATAATTTTTATCGTAATCTAAATTTTCGAAATTAGTATCCCAAAAAATTCTTTTTGCCAATATGGGTTTAGTCATTTTCATACAATAAAGTTACAATATTTATACTTGTCTTTCAATTGAGCTATAGATTCCTCTGCTGTTAAATAGTCATCATCATTTTCCATTAATCTTTCATCCAATACCATTTTCATTTCCTCTGAAAGCTCAATATAATCTTCTTCAATAGTTGATAATTTATTTTTGATGTACATAAAATATTTTTACTAAAATTGAAATATATCTAACTGAACATAAAGTTAAGTAATCTACTACATAATCTATATCACAATCTACTCCACAATTAAAGCCAAATTGAAAAACTAAACTTGAACGGAGCCCTTCGATAAACTCAGGATAAACTAGCCACCGAAGTTCAATCAGGGGTATCAGCTCAAATACAAAAACCTCACCCCCGCCTCTCCAAGGGAGAGGAGCCAGTCCCTAATTCTTTATAATTTCTTTCAAATATCAAAGACTTAAAGTCCCCCAGTGGGGGATTTAGGGGGCTTCCTTCTCCGCCATCAAATACGCCTTTATAAATCCATCTATCTCTCCATCCATTACTGGACCTACGTTTCCTACTTCATAGTCGGTACGGTGGTCTTTTATCATTTTGTATGGGTGAAAAACATAAGAGCGAATTTGGCTTCCCCATTCTATCTTTTTCTTCTTGCTATTGTTAGCATCTTTTATTTCGTTACGCTTTTGTAGCTCTATTTCGTAGAGCCTACTTTTAAGCATTTGCATGGCAAGTTCTCTATTGCCTAGCTGGCTTCTATCTTGCTGGCATACCACTACAATGCCCGTAGGAATATGCGTGAGCATTACTTTTGTTTCTACCTTGTTTACGTTTTGTCCACCTGCACCTCCACTCCTACTGGTTTCCATTTTTACATCGGCAGGGTTTATATTTATTTCAATCGTATCGTCTACTAGCGGGTACACGTATACACTTACAAAGCTAGTGTGGCGGCGGGCTGCACTATCAAATGGTGAAATACGCACTAGGCGATGCACACCACTTTCACTCTTTAAAAAACCATAAGCAAATGCGCCTTCAATTTTATAAGTACATGTTTTTATACCTGCACCATCACCCCATTGCCAGTCCATTTCGGTTACTTTCCAGCCTTGTTTTTCGCCATACATGCGAAACATACGTGCAAGCATTTCTGCCCAGTCTTGGCTTTCGGTACCGCCTGCACCACTGTTTATTTGTAACATAGCGGTCAATTCATCTTCAGGTTCGTTCAATGTACTTTTAAATTCTGCTTCTTCTACCTTGGTTACAGCATCATCAAAGGCTTCCCTTACTTCTTCTTCGGTGGTATCGCCTGCTTTCCAAAATTCAAAAAGCACGGCAAAATCTTCCACAGCAGTGTTTGTACTGTGGTACATATTTACCCAAAACTCGTTTACTTTTGTTTCTTTTAAAATGGAAGTAGCCCGTACATTATCATCCCAAAAACCGGGTGATAGAGAAAGTTGTTTGTCGTTGGCTATTTTAGATTCTCTGTTCTCTACGTCAAAGAAATCTCTTCAAAACCGTTATGCGATCTCTCAGAGCCTTTATTTGTTCTATTGTCATGCGGCAAAAATAGTGGAAAATTGTTGAATTAGCCCCCTAAATCCCCCACAGGGGGACTTGGTAGCCTGTGATTATTTAAAGTTTATCGATTATGTTTAAAGTTATTTATATTTTGTTTACTAGCTAAAATCCTTGATTGAACTTCGGTGGCGACGCTCCATTCAACAGTATATCATTTTTCATCTTTTATTATGCATTAGATTGTGCAATAGAATATGTTTTCCTTAATTTTATTTTTTATGGCAAAACACAACGATACTGGAAAAATAGGTGAAGCACTTGCAGCAAATTGGTTTATAGAAAAAGGGTATGAAATTTTGCATACCAATTGGAGGCATAAAAATTTAGAAGTAGATATAATAGCAACTAAAAATAAAATGCTTCATTTTATAGAAGTAAAAGCAGTTACCACTTTGCAATATGGCCACCCTGAAGATAAAATAACAGAAAAGAAAATAAAAAATCTTATAAACTCATCAGAAGAATATTTGTATCAAAACCCACAGTGGCAGCGCATACAGTTTGATGTACTTTCTATCACAATGTTACCAAATGTGACAGTAGAGTATTACTTAATTGAAGACGTGTATGAACTTTAGATGTGAGATTGATGATTTAAGATTATTCACAAATTAAAGTATATTTCTTTTCTTCAAAAAATATAATGATAAAAGAAAAAAATAATCTTCGAATTGAAGACAATCTTAAATCATAAATCTTAATTCTTAATTATCTTCAACGCTTCCACTCTCCCAATCAACTTTGCTACCATTTTAAAAGTAGCTGGGCAGTAATCAATATTTTGCTTGTGTACATGTGCGTACTCTTCAAATTTCTTTTTTGTAAGATGTGGGAAACCAGCACAATCATCTGGTCGTACAGCATAAATACTGCACTTGTTATCTTTCATGTTTAAAAATTGGCATGGCTGAGTAGTATTTACCCAATCACCATTTCTTTCTTTTTTAAGCCATTTCTTTTTAAATGCATCTACGGTTACATCAAAGTGTGCAGATACTCTTACCAAATCTTTTTCAGTAAAAGTAGGTGTCATTTTTTTACAACAATTTGCACAACTTAAGCAATCAACTTCTTTCCATACTTCTTCATCAATGATGGGTGTAATTTTATCAATTCGCTTTATAGGTGTTTTTTCTATTTTATTTAAAAAACGTCTAAATGGTTTTCTTTGCGTAATTAAATCTTTTTTGTGTGTACGAAGTAAAGCTGATTGCATAACTATAAAAATAATATATTGTGATGCGAAAATAATGTTTAATTATATTGTACAATCATTGTTTATAAAAAAGCATTTAAAGTATTATGTGGGATGCCCATAAAAAAGGATATAAAGCCTGGTTGCGATTAGAAAAATCGTTGTCGGAAAACTCCGTAGAGGCATACCTACGAGATGTGGAGCACTTAACAAATTATTTACAAACAATAGAAGATTTAAAAAATCCTGATCAAATTAAGCTCCAAGATTTAGAAAAATTTACAAAGTGGATACATGACCTTGGTATGACCAATACATCGCAAGCTCGAATGATAAGTGGCTTGCGTAGTTTTTTTAAATATTGTTTAATAGAAGAAATTATAACCATAGACCCAGCCGCATTGCTAGAAGCCCCCAAGAACAAACGTACATTACCTGACACACTATCTTTTGAAGAGATAGAACTGATAATAGGTGCTATAGACCTAAGCAAACCTGAAGGTGAAAGAAACCGAGCCATACTTGAAACGCTGTACAGCTGTGGCTTACGTGTGAGCGAACTTATAAATTTAAAAATAAGCCAATTGTATTTAGATGTAGGATACATAAGAGTTGTGGGCAAAGGAGACAAAGAAAGATTAATACCAATAGGCAGCGATGCTATTAAATATATTGGTATTTATTGTAATCAAATAAGAAACCATGTAAGCATAAAACAAGGGCAAGAAGATATTTTATTTTTAAACAGAAGAGGTGCAGGGCTAACGAGAGTAATGATATTTTTAATAATAAAAGAGTTGGCAAAAAAAGCAGGTGTTACAAAAACAATTTCACCGCATACTTTTCGTCATTCGTTTGCCACACACTTGGTAGAAGGTGGAGCAGACTTAAGAGCAGTGCAAGAAATGCTAGGCCATGAAAGCATTGCCACTACTGAGATATACACACATTTAGATAGAGAATTTTTGAGAACAACTTTGCATCAATTTCATCCTGCATTTAAGTAAAAACAAAAAGTTATCTTACTACATCTTGATGAATATAGAGGCTTGCTTCATCTTCTTGACGGGCTACACGTTTATTGTAGTTTTTAGTAATACTTTGCCACTTTAATTTTATTACACCAAATATTCCTTCTTTAATAATGCCTTTATTCATTTTGCTTGCACCCAATTGTCTATCTATAAAAGTAATAGGCGCTTCTACAATTTTAAAACCAAGTTTCCAAGCTGCAAATTTCATTTCTATTTGAAAAGCATATCCTATAAATGTAATAGCATCTAGGTTAATAGTATTTAACACATTGGCTTTGTAACAAACAAAACCAGCTGTAGGATCTTTTACTGGCATAAAAGTAATGGTACGAGTATACAATGAAGCCCCTTTAGAGAGTGCTATACGATTAGCAGGCCAATTTTCTACTGCACCACCTTTTACATATCGAGAGCCAACTGCCACGTCTGCTCCATTCACACAAGCTTCATGCAATCTTAATAAGTCTTTTGGATTGTGGGAAAAATCTGCATCCATTTCAAAAATAAACTGGTAGTTATTTTTTAGGCTCCATTTAAAACCATGAATATATGCAGTACCCAAACCAAGTTTTCCTTTTCTTTCTTCTAAAAACAAACGATTGGGATAAGTATTAAACAGCGATTTTACAATTGTTGCAGTACCATCTGGTGAACCATCATCAACTATAAGCACATGAAAATTATTAGGCAAATTCATTACTGCAGCAATGATTGCTTCAATATTTTCTTTCTCATTAAAAGTAGGTATAATAACTATTTTATCCAATCCTATATTCTTTATTTACTATCAAAAATAATTGATAATGGTTTATTTATTCGTTAAAATTGTTTAAGTCTATTTTTTTAGTAGTGTACGGTTAAATAATTCCGTCACTTTTTTCTTCGTATGCATAGGGAAATCTCCTTTCATCATCCAATCATAATAATGTGGATCTTTTTTAAAAACCTCTGTAGCCGTCATATTTTTATACTTACCAAAATTAAAAATTTCTTCTCCTTTGTCATTAAAACTAAACCTTCTTGCATAATCCACAATTTTTTCTTCGCCAATACAACCTAAAATTGAATCTACCGTATTACCCAATTTGTCATATTTTTTAAGTTGAGCTTCTAACACTTCAATGGTTGCATTTATATCTACCTCAGCGCTGTGTGCATTTTCAAGTGTTTTGTTGCAAAAGAATTCATAAGCCGCTCCCAGTGTTCTTGGCTGCATGGTATAAAAGATATGTTGCACATCTATCATTCTTCTGTTTACTAAATCAACTTCTATATCTGCTCTCAAAAACTCTTCCATCAATAAAGGAATATCAAATCTGTTGCTGTTATATCCACCTAAATCACAATTCTCCAAAAATTGCTTTATCTCGTTAGACATTTGTTTGAATGTGGGTGCGTCTTTTACCATATCGTCGGTTATACCGTGTATATCACTTGTAACTTGTGGTATGGGCATTTCAGGATTTATAAGCCTACGCTTTGCAATTCTAGTTCCATCTGGCATAATTTTTACAACTGCAAGTTCTACAATCCTATCTGTAGATAAGTTTACACCTGTAGTTTCAAGATCAATAAAAGCAATAGGGCGAGTAAGATTCAACATAATATTGTTAAATTATTTAAAAAAATGTTAATTAGTTACGCAATATACATATTTGGGAAAACTAAAAGCCTATAAAAAAGCTATATAATTGTAATATTATGTTGTAAAATGTCTTTTATCTAATAATTAGTAATTTTTCTACTAAACTTAGCAGTTTTGGCTAATGAATTTTATTTGGATAAATTGATATCTTTGTATTCTTAAAATAAAAATCATGAAAAAAATTATTATTACTGCTTTAATACTAGTAACTTTTAGTACTATTCTCAGCAGTTGTGGTGCAAGCCACAAAACAGGGTGTCCAAACAACCAAGGCATTATACATTAATTTAAAAAAATGAATTGGATAGAATTTAAAGATGAGGCAGGTCTTGAAGCTATTAAGCAACAGTCTGCTATTACTCCACAAGTAATATTTAAACATAGTACAAGGTGCTCTATTAGTACTATGGCAAAAGCTAGGTTAGATAGAGCAGATCAGCCAATTGGTGTAGATTTTAACTACTTAGATCTTATTGCTAATAGAAACATTTCATCTAAAATTGCAGAAGATTTTAAAGTACAACATGAATCTCCACAAATTCTTATTATTAAAAATGGAACTTGTGTATATGATGAAAGCCATAATGCAATTAGTATGGATGAAATACTGGAAGCTGTTTCTCAATAAAACTAATAATAAAAATCCCATCAAATATACACTTGATGGGATTTTTATTTTTGAGAGAAATCGTTTAATGAAACACTCCTTGCTCCAATGATTTAGCTTGATCAATCATTTTTTGCAAATTCTCTTCAGAAGGAATTCTTCCTGTTAAGTTTTTAGCATCATTTACTTCTTTCATCTTTACCAATAAATTTGCAGCATTTCTTGTGCCAAATTCTTTTACGGTATCTACACCAGCTGCCTCAAGCAACTCAGAAAATTGCCCAGCTACTCCATCTATTCTATGAAGATCGCTATGGTTTACCCAAGTAAGAATTTTACTTTCATCAATTCCTGTAGTTTCTGCAAGGGCTTTTCTCCCCGCTTTAGTTCCACCAGTTGATAATAAATCTGCAGTAGTTTTTATTCCAGCTGAATTTAATTTTTCTGCATAGACTGGGCCAACGCCTTCTATGTCAATAATGTTGTAAGCCATAAGGTATATTTTTTAGAGTATAAATTTATAACTAAATATAGTATTGTAAATCACATTTTTGTCACATTATTTTAATTTATATTTTATGTTGTTTTACTAATTATAATACAATACTATTTCCTTGCTCAATATTAGCCTCAATAACTTTCAAGGGCAAATTTCATTTCTTGCAAATACTACTTGCTTATTTCTTCTGAAAGCGTGGATACAAAATCATTTTTTACAATATTAAATTTCTACCACCAATCATTATGACACATGCTCATTGTTTCTAACCAAAGTAAATAAATACAAGTTTGGTTTTTTATCATTCCATAGTCATACATTTATTATGAGTTCGTTTAAGCTATTATTATTTCTTATTGCCGTTATATTTTTTGCAAAACAGTTAACCTATTTGTTGTACTTAATCTAATTTTTGTAGGAAAACTTTCAACCCTTTTTTGTATCTCTTATGCATTCAAATTAAATAATCATAACTTAAAAAGACTAACTAACACTGTTTTTTTAATAGCTCTGGCACTATAATCTAAGCAACTAGCAGTGATAAAAAACTTTATAAAACAAATTATATCATTGATTTTGATTTAGTTAAATACTTTATCAGCCAAAATATAGATATTTTAGTAACTTTTGGCTGATTAAAATATAATTACAGCCAAAAGTTATATATTTGTGTATAAATTGGCTGATTATGTATGTACAAAAACTAATTATTGGTAGAAAGAGAGAATTGCAAAAAATAAAAAAAATCTCCAAAAGTACTAAATCAGAATTTATAGCACTATATGGTAGACGCAGGGTAGGTAAAACTTTTTTAGTACGAGAGTACTTTAATTATACATTTGATTTTCATATTTCGGGTCTAGCAAATGCAGATACAAGCCAACAATTATTTAATTTTCACAATACACTGGCAAGCCAATCAAATATCGTTTACGATGCCCAACCGATAAATTGGCTAGAAGCATTTCAACGTTTAATTAAACATATAGAAAATATTAGTACCAAAGAAAAAAAAGTAATATTTTTTGATGAAATGCCTTGGATGGATACAAAGGCTTCTGACTTTATAATGGGGCTCGAACACTTTTGGAATGGTTGGGCTACCAATAGAAAAGATATAATATTAATAGCATGTGGCTCCGCTGCATCATGGATGATAAATGAATTGATAAATAATACAGGGGGATTACACAATAGGGTTACACAAAAAATAAAGGTAGAGCCATTTTGCTTATTAGAAGTAGAGGAAATGTTAATGCATAAAAACTGTGTATTAGAGCGGTATCAAATTGTACAATTGTATATGATATTTGGAGGTATACCCTATTACTTAGATGCTATAAATCCAGAACTATCCGCCACACAAAATGTACAACAATTATTGTTTGATAAAACAGGTTTATTAAAAAATGAATTTTTTAATTTATATCGTTCATTATTTAAAAAACATGAAATATACGAAACAGTTGTTGAGGCATTATCAACAAAAACACAAGGTTTAAAAAGAAGCGAAATTATAGAAATAGCTAAAATATCATCAGGCGGTACACTCACAAAAGTATTAACAGACTTAGAGGAAAGCGGATTTATACATTCCTACACCTCATTGGATAACAAAGGCAAAAATACCATTTATAGGCTTTCTGATTTTTATACATCCTTCTATTTTAAATTTATTAAACAAGGGAAATACAAAGGAAAAAACAGTTGGTTAAATTTATTAGACAACCCATTGCATAGAGCTTGGCAAGGCTTTACTTTTGAGCAAGTATGCATAGACCATACAGCACAAATAAAAAAAGCACTGGGTATTAATGGTATACAATCTTATGACGCAGCATGGAAAGGAGGCACAGAAAAAAAGGCTGCGCAAATAGATTTGCTAATAGATAGAAGAGACCAGGTAATAAATATTTGCGAAGCAAAATTTTCGTTGGATAGCTTTGTTATAACAAAAGAATATGCTGAAAAACTAAGGCAAAAAATTAATACTTTTAAAGAAGCTACACAAACCAAAAAATCTGTATTCCTCTCCATGATTACAACGTATGGCGTAGAAAGAAATAAATACGCCAACACATTAATACAAAATGAAATTACAATGGATGATTTATTTACTTTAGAATGAACCTTCAAACTAGTAATAAAATTAATAAAAAAAGTAAAGTTTAATTATGAAAAATTCACACTTAAAAATAAAATTCTATTGCCAATAAAAATGGCAACAAAGAATATTATTCTTTATTGCCGTTTAATTTTGTGGAGAAAACCGCCCAAATATCGAACTTTTTAGAGGAAGATTTGAGATTGTTTGAAAATATAACAATCGTAAAATAAGGCTTGATAATATTAAACCTTGTAAAGTTATACTATTTCATTATTATAAAACTCAACCCATTACTCACCGTAAAAGGAATACCATTTGTTAAAAATAAACTCCTGCAAACAGCACTAGCATTTACCACTACTGTTCCAGTATTTATAAATGCATCGGTATTTCCATCAGGTACTACTCCACAAGTCCAGTTGAGCGGATTAGCCCAAATAGTATTGGCAGCGCCACTCCAATACGCTGCAAATTTTAATGTATAAATATTACCAGCAATACCATTTGTGATACACTGATATTGATAGCCATACCAGCTAGTAGGTGCGCTAGTAAGTTGCAAGGTTTTTGTGCTGCTACCGCTAAAATTTACATTATCAATAATATTTACAAACCCTGTTCCTGTATTTATCTGCCACTGATAAGTAGTACCAGCAAGGTTTGTAACCATTGTGCTATTTCCAATACCACAACTAATTACACTATCTGTACTAAAATTATTTAAACTACTCCACTTACCCATGCCAGCAGCATTTACAGCAGCTACACGCCAGTAAAATTTATTGGCATTTACTAAAACGCCTGCTGGTAATAAAAAGAAATTTGTGGTAATACCTGCCTTATTAAAAATAGTATTTGAAAATAAAGAATCAGTACCTATTTGCAAACGAAAACTATCGGGGGTACATACGGGTGTCCAACAAAGTGTAGGGGTGTTAGAGATATTGGTTGCATTATTTAAAGGAAAATTTAAGATACTTTGTAATGGAGTATTTACTGGCAAAGTAGAAATAGAAACGCCAGCACCAAAAGAAACACCATACAAGTATCCGCATCTATTGATATACAAATTATTAAAATAAAAAGACAATGTGCCAAAATTAATGAGCTGTGTAAATGCAGAATTGGTAGCAATGGGTGATTGCATCAAATACAAACCAGCTAGTGAAAACTGCCCCGAGTTTACTTCACAATAAATTTTACCAGTATTGGTAAATGCCATATCCTGTACAGTAGTGTAGTACAATGGCGAATTTAATATGGGGAAAAAACTATTGGCATTATTTTGAGAACAATAAAAGTTTATTCCTGTAGTGAGTACATTGCCTGTGTTAGAATAAACATGTTGTGTGAATGGGTCTACATATACAGTTGTATTACCACCAGGCACAACGGTTACAAAAGAGCCTGGTGCACCATTGCTGGTAGAACGCATGATACCATTGGTTTCCGTGCCATGAAAAACATCGTTGTTATTATTTACTGCTAATCCATAACTAAAATTTCCATTAGTAGGTGGTGGCTTCAATGTATTGTCGAATGTATTGTAATCTACGCTGGAAGAAAGATTTGAAATGGCAGTGCCAAAAGAACTGCCTACATATATTTTGCCATTCGGGGTTTCTACAATTTGATTATAGTAGTCGCTGGCTTGTGCAATGGATGTATTTTTTACCCAAGTAGTCCCATTATTTATTGATTTATATAATTCAGGTGTACCCCATTTTGTACCAGTGCCACTTGCATTGGTTCGCAATACACTTCCGCTTAGCCAAATATTATCATGGCTATCTACAAATATTTCAGACAAGCCTTGGGCATTTATTCCATTCACCATTTGTAGCCAAGTAGTACCATTATCTGTAGAACGAAATACGCCTCCATACGGCAGTCTTGTTCCCAGTGGATTATTCCTACATAAAACAAAAAAATCTCCCACACTGTTTTCCACCATCTTCATAGTTTGGTTGGCAAGTTTTACACCACTCATTGCGTAAGCCCAAAGCCCACCTCTGTTTGAAGATTTCCAAATACCTGCCGAGCCTGCAAATACATTGCCAGATGAATGTGCATGCAATGCATAAATAACGCCACCTACATAACCAGTATTTACATTTTGCCAACTTGTTCCAAAGTTTGCGCTTGTATAAATATCGCCAGCCATATTGCCCAATTGATAATGATAAAAACCAAGGCCCGCATATAATTTCCCTGCGGCATCAATAGAAATTGTTCTTACTGGTTTGCTTGGAGGTAAGCCAATACTTACGTTGCTCCATGCTGCGTCTGCATTGCCCACTACGCTTACACCTGCATCTGTACCTGCATAGAGGCTATCGTTTACATTTAGCTTTAATGTGTTTACATTATTATTGGTAAGCCCAGTTCCAAAACTACTCCACAAAGTTCCATTCCATTTTAAAACGCCATTGCCATAAGTGGCTGCATAAATTGTACCTGTGGTATTTTTTACCAATGATTTTATAAAAGGAAAAATAGTGTATGTTGGTACATTAGGCAAGCCACTATTAATGGCTGTAAAAGTATTTGCAACAATATTATAGTAATAAAAACCATTGCCTTTATTGATTGGATTGGCAGCTGTATAATTTCCTGTTGTACCCGTACCTATAATTAAATTGCCAGTATTGTCTTCTACAATTGCCGTAATATCTTGCGGCGAACCTAATACTTCGCTCCACACATTGGTAACTTTATTATATTTTATTAAACCAACAGCACTTGTATTTGTTTTATCGGCTCCTGCATATAATTGCCCTGCTGCTGTAAAATAAATAAGGTTTAAATTTTGTGCACCCGTATTTGCAGTTGCAGTATAGGAAGTGCCGTTGTTGCTACTTTTTATAACTTTTATAGTAGCCGCTGCATAAACATCATTATTGATTGGGTCGGTAACCATGCTGATAATATTATCGGGCGGCTGGTTGGGTAAATTGGTAAAACTTATTTGTGCGGATGATAACAATTTCATTATCAAAATAAAAAATAAAGTAAAAGTATATTTCATGATTATTTATTGAGCTATTTTTCAATTTATTAATTTCACTTATTATTAATTTATCATGTTACATCTACTAATCAAATTGTTATTGAAGTTGTGTTTAGATTTCATTTTTTTCTAAAGAATTGTCACAAATTATAGTGCATTTTATTACCTAATTATAAATAATATCATTAAGGCAAGTAGATGATTCTATATCATTTATTTACATGTTATCTGTTACAAATTATAAAATAAAACGTTCCAATATTGCAATAAAGTTCCCTGTAATATGCATTGTAATTGGTGTATATATTGATTTAGTAAATTGTCTTGCATAACCAAATAATGTTGCATCAATAAGACTTTGTGCAATACCAATATTTGCTAATAACGAATTTTGATATGTAAAATTATGAAGCAAAACAAAAAAGCAAGCTTGAATTAATATTGCAAAATGAATATTCAAGTTTTTTTTGATTAGTTTGGTTAAAATTAGTCCTCTAAAAATTAATTCTTCTGCAATTGGAGCTAAAACAACCGCACCTAAAACCCTTATAATTGATGGGTATAGTGAATGTCTCCATTTGTCAATTTCTAAAATTCCAAATTGGTATAGCGAAAATTCTGTAACCAGAATAAAAACAATAAAACCAATAACCGAAAATAAAAAACGATTTATTGTACTTGGTGTTTTTAGATAAAAATTGTCAATTTCAATTTTTCTTTTTTTCGTTGCAAAAAACAACACAATTAAACTAATTGCAAAGGGTAAAACTCTAATTAATGCTGATTTTATTTCTACATTCATTTCTTATTATTCTTTCAGCATAACTTTATTGTCGTAGCTGTTTTTTTTATTGCATTACCAATGAATTTATAACGTTGTCGTTCATAAAATGAAATGGCTCTTTCATTAGTAACAATAGTCCAAAGCTACATTTCATTTATTCCTTGAGTTTACCTATAATAGATTACTACATAAATTAATTTAAAAGAAAGACTTCACCCATTCATGAGTGAAGCCCCCTTTTCCATCACTAAAAACTATTTTTTTATAATATTTTTCGTCAAAATTATTTTATTCTTTTCTACTATTTGCAAATGATAAATACCGTTGTTCAATTTACTTACATTGATATCGTTTTTAATATTGATTAATCGTTTTGAAAGTACCAATATGCCATAAGCATTATATAATTCTACTCTTTCATTTTTAGAAATTGTAGCAAGGTCTATTTGCAAAATATCGGCTACAGGGTTAGGATAAATGCTAATGTTGATGACATTTTTGCTGTCTATAATTTCAGCATTCGATATTGCCATAGCATGCCTACATGCCAACACATTTAAAAGGATTGATGCTGTACCAGAGCAGCTTTGCGCATCTTTTCCTGTTACCGTATAAGTAGTACTAGTAACCGGTGCCACATTTATAAATGAAACAATTTCACCTGTACTCCAAACATAAGAAGATGCCCCAGTAGCAGTTAAGATTGTAGGCGTACTCCTACAAATACTTGTACCATTATTGCTAGCAATATTTATGGTGGGCAATGGGTTTACAGTTAATAAATAACCAACAGTAGCATTACATCCATTTGCATCGGTTCCCTTTACTGTAAAAGCGGTAGTGCCAGCAGCAGCAGCTAATACCGTTATGGCAGGAGCAATAGCTCCTGTACTCCAAGTATAATTAGCAGCACCAGTAGCAGTTAATAAAGTTGTACCACCTATACAAATGCTAAAGCCGTTGCTACTATTTATGCTAACAGCTGGAAGAGGATTTACTGACAAAGCATAGTTAGCACTATTAGAACAACCCTGTGCGCTTGTGCCAGTTACAGAAAAATTATTAGTACCTACAGAAGGCAAAACTGTTATTGATGACGTTGTATTTCCATTACTCCAAATGTATGATGCCGCACCTGTAGAAGATAATATGGTAGAAGTACTGGCACAAATACTATTACCATTGCTACTTGCAATTATAATTGTGGGTAATGGATTTACCGTTACAGAATAGCTCAAAGAATTTACGCAACCCTCACCACTTGTACCAGTAACTGTGTAAACTGTTGTACCTACATTTGGTTTAATGGTAATGGCAGCAGTAGTTTCACCTGTATTCCAACTATATGTTGCTGCGCCAGCATTTGCCGTTAACGTTGTTTGTACTCCTTCACAAATTGAATTACCATTGCTACTAATAATATTTGTAATGGGCAACGGTACAACATCTACAGTATAAGAAGCTGTATTGCTACAACCTGCCGTGCCTCCTGTAACAGTATATACATGTGTACCTACAGCAGGCGTTACATTTATTGCTGCTGTAGTAGCTCCTGTATTCCATATAAAATTAGCTGTATTACTAGCAGTAAGTGTTGTGCTAGTACCTGCACAAATTTTGTTGCCATTACTACTTGTAATTAATATATTAGGTTTTAAACTAGTAGTTACAGTGTAACCTGCAGTTTTTGTACACCCTTGTACATTTGTACCTGTAACTGTGTATGTACTTGTACCAATGAAAGGAGATACGGTTATTGATGAAGTAGTTGAACCATTACTCCACACATAAGAACTTGCAGCGCTAGCAGACAACACAGTAGAAGTGCCAAAACAAATGCTGTTACCGTTGCTACTATTTATAACCAAAGACATTGCTGGGTTTACAGTAACAATGGTAGAAGCTGTATTGCTACAACCTTGTGCAGACTTACCCGTAACTGTAAAAGTGGTAGTGGTTATGGGTGCTACAATTGTACTAGCGGTAGCAACACCATTACTCCACAAATAGGTGGCAGCACCACTTGCAGTTAACGTTTTAAAATTGCCTAAACAAATACTTACATTTGGACTGCTGGTAACAACAGGTAATGCATTTGTAGTTAAAGTATAGTTTGCAGATTTTGCACAACCTTGTGCGCTTTTGCCTACTACAGCATAAGTGCTTGTGCCTACAGCAGGTGTTACTGTAATAGTAGGGGAAATAGCTCCTGTAATCCATAAATAAGTAGATGCACCACTCGCTGTTAAAATTGTAGAACCTCCAGCACAAATGCTATTGCCGTTTGTGCTTGCAATAGAAACTATTGGTAGTGCATTGATGGCAATATTGTTTCCGTTTATTGCACTTGTAGTAATAGGGCTGGCACTCATTATTCTCACTCTATACCCACTCCCTTGAACTGTTGCTGCTGGTATGTTTGCAGCAATTGTACCACTATTTGTACCATTAAGACTCCCAATATTTAAAGGTGCAGCAAATGAACCAACTGCATTGGATAATTGCAACGTAAAAACATTGCCACTATTGTACAATCCATTAATGGTAAAAGGTACACTAATATTTACTCCAGCACAATTACTAAGTGGCACAGAGGTAATTGTAATAGTTGATGTTGGTGCTGTAGTTTCTAAAAATGGTATTGAATTTTTCTTGTCATCGCCTGTAGTTTTTGCAAAACTATAAAGGCTTATAATAATACTTCCTGTAATAAATAGAAATCTTTTCATGTTGTTTTTCTTGATTGATTTTTTTATGTTAATATTAAATTTGAAAAAAAGTATTGTTTAATAAATGCTATTTCATTATTTTTTTATTTGTACTTATTTATACAGATAATGATAAAATATTTTGAAAAATAGTCTTCATAAGTATGTGGGTTTATTTCTTTTTCAATTTGTCAATTTCCTCCATCACTAGTTTATTTTGCGATATCAATACATCAATTTGTTTTTGCATTGCTTCAATAATTTTTTGTTGCTCTTGCATGCCTTTTACTAATGGCACTACAAATTGTGCATAGCGCAAGCCATAATAATCTTTTTCATTTTTTGGTTTATCTACACCATCAAAATCGTACCCCAATTCTTTAGCAGCTTTTTCAACGTCTTGTGCAATAAAGCCTGTTTGTAATATTTTATTGAAGCTATCATCTACCTTATCTTTTTTATCTTCATCTTTACTATTTTGAAATTTAGCAATAGCAACTTTATCTAAATAGTAAGTAACAGGATTAAGTTTTTTTATAAAATCTAGCCCTGGCACATTGCTTTGTATATCTTTTTTAAAACGCCTATCCGACACATTTGACCAACCTTGAAAACCACCAATACTTACAATGCCAGCATCACCTAATCGTACTTGGTTGCTCCCTGTAACTTGAGTACCATCTCCTATTGCGGTGGAATTACTAAAATTGCCTGCTGTAAAACAACGAGAGCCAATAGCAGTATTGTAAGAGCCTGTTGTAAGTGCATTTAAACTTAATGAACCCAATGCAACGTTTCTATTTCCGCCAATTACATTTGTCATTGTGTTAAAGCCAACAGCAGTATTTTCTGCACCATTATCATTTGCGTACAATGTTTTGTAACCAATGGCTGTATTTTGATAACCAGTTACATTATTAAAAAGGCTCCTTGTACCTATAGCAGTATTTTCTATTCCATGAAAAGTGATGTTAGTATTATTAGAGCCATTTTTATACATGGCAGAATCACCAATGGCTACCAGCCCCGATTTATTAGTATTGCCCTCTAAAGCATTATTTCCAATGGCTACATTATTATTACCAATAGTATTTTCGTAAGAAGCAACATTACCAATAGCTACATTATAATCACCAGTTGTATTTTTATAAGCAGATAAATTGCCAACTGCAGTATTTCTATTACCAAATGAGTTATTATACATTGCCGAATTTCCAATTGCCGTATTATTATTACCACCGACATTAGTTGTTAGTGCATTATTTCCATTTGCTGTATTAAAATCACCATGTGTATTTAATGCCAATGCAGTATTGCCTGTTGCTGTATTGCCATTGCCATCATCATTTCGTAATAATGCTTTAAGCCCCACAGCTGTATTTGCATTGCCAATAGTATTCTCTGAAAGTGTTTCATCTCCAAGTGCTGTATTAGAATAACCAGTTGTATTTTGAGACAGTGTATAATTACCTACACCTGTATTCCAGTAACCTGTTGTATTATTAAATAAAACATTAAATCCAACAATTGTATTTGGGTTTGCTCCACCTACATTTCCATTGCCCTTGCCTATCATTACGCTACCAACTGTGATATCTTTTACAAAATATTTGGAGCCATTTATAGTTTGTGGATTAACTAAATCTACAAAGAAATTGGAATTTACAGCAGCCCACCCTACGCCATTATGGATATAAACACCAGCTGCCAAATCTGTTTGATAAATTTGCAACCCTTTTTTGGGTGCTACTATGGCTTCTCTTTGTAAGTAGGTCATTTGTGGCAATAAAAAACCTTTATCAGTAGCACTTAATTCTAGTATTGCAGAAGCATGTGGTGTGGCTGTTCCAATACCTACATTTTGTGCAATTAAATTAGTTGCCGAATGTATAATTGCAATAAGGAGTATTATCTTTTTCATTTGTATTTTTTAAAGTGTTTAACGACCAACATAATAGCTGTAGTTTATTTTAAAGTTTTGCCCAGCTTGTGTCATAAGGCTAGTGCTTTTGTAAAAACCAAAGAAAAATTACCTACTTTTTCAGTTGTTCAATCTCTATCATATTTAGCTTATTCTGCTGTGTAAATTATTTTGCTTTGCCATTATATTACTCTTAAGCAATACTCTTACAAACTATTTTTTTCAAATAAAATGCAGCAATATTTCCTTAGATATTGCTCACAAAAAATTTTTTTAAAAAGTGTATTTATAAAATTTTGCTGCATTTTTTGGTTCAAGATTTGTATCGGTTGTAGTTACCCTGTTCCATTTAAAATCACTGGTAGTATTATCTATACCCTCTATCAGTAAATCTAAATCGCAAAGAAAAGTGCCTCTTATAATTAATCCATTGCTTGATATTTTTACAGCGCCATCAGCATTGTAGGTTATTGCATTAATGGTAAGCTTGTAATTTGTGGGTATATCAATGGCTACTATTTCAAATTTACCATACAACCCATTATTAGTTTTATAAGCAAATACATCTCCTGTTTTCATTACTAGTCCCGATGCATCTGATGCAGCAATTACTGCAGCAGTCATTGATGCATCTTTTGCTTGCAAATGGGCATTCGTAATTTCTGAATAATTTTTTGGTAATACAGGAGTTGGTAATACAGGAGTTGATTCAGTTGTGCTTTTTTTGCATGAAAAAATGCTTAGTGCAAAAATGATAGCCAGCATTGAAAATTTAATTGATTTCATAATTTTTTATTTTTTGTATATTGTTTACTTGTTAATTACACATATTTATAACATTACCTTTTTCTAGCTTATTTATTTTTTAGTTTTTCAATTTCTACTTTTAATAAATTAATTTGTTGTTTTAATAAATCAATTTCTTCTTGTTGTGCTTGTATGGCTTTTAATGCAATACCAGCAGGGTCTAAACTCGATATACTTTTATCATCAACACCTACATTAAACAGTTGATAAAAATCTTGTGCCATGGGGCCAATATGGTATTCGTTAGTGCCTTTGTATTTCCAACGGGTAATGTGCAGTTGTTTTAGTTTGGCAAGAATAGCTGTGCCATCAAGTTTTGTAATGCTTTCTTTTTTTGTAGAGTCGGAGGCGTTTGTCCATACACCACCAGAGCTTAAGTATGCAGCATTACCATTGGCTGCATTTGTACCAACTTGTAAAGCTCCACTAGCTCCAACACTTGTTCTGCCAAAAGCCCATGCGGTTACTGTGGTATGACCAAAAACCATTGAGTTAGAATTTGCAGCTTTTGCAGCAGAGCCTATTACAGTTACATTACTTAAATTGTTACTTAATACATCTGCATTATCGCCAAGTGCTACATTGTCCGAACCTATAGTATTGCCGGCAAGTGAATTTGTACCATAAGCCGTGTTAAATTGACCAGTTGTATTAGAGTTAAGGGAGCTTGAACCTGAAGCGGTATTAAATCTTCCTGTTGTATTAAACCGAAGTGCCCAATTGCCAACAGCAGTATTATCAAAACCGTCAGTATTAAAAGAAAGGGCATCTGCACCAAATGCAGTATTGTTCTTGTCCTTATTAAACTGCAAAGCATGGTATCCTGTAGCTGTATTATTTATGCCGGTAATATTATTTTGTAATGCCAAAGATCCTACTGCGGTATTATTATCTGCGGTATTTAAGAGCAATGCACCACTACCCATCGCTGTATTTTCATTTCCAACAATGTTTTCTCTTAATGCACTAAAGCCATTTGCTGTATTATTTGAGCCGCCACTGGAAAGTAAACTGCGATAACCAGTAGCAGTATTATTTATTCCTCCATTATTACTTTTTAAAGATTCAAATCCCAACGCAACATTTCCTGTTCCGGTTGAATTATTATATAAAGCTTTAGAGCCTACCGCTACATTTCCGGATACATTACTTTGATACAAAGCAGAATCACCAACAGCTACATTATTACTGCCGCTTAAATTTGAGAATAATGCACTTGTGCCTGTTGCTGTATTGCTATAACCTGTTTTATTAGATTTAATAGCATTGGTTCCTATTGCAGTGTTATTATTACCGCTTGTATTTGCTAAAAGCGAACGGATACCTAGGGCAGTGTTTTGGCTTCCTGTTGTATTTAGAAACATACTAATATCCCCTATTGCTGTATTCTCAAAACCTGTACTGTTAACTGCTAATGCTGGTGATCCGATGCCTATATTATATGTGCCTGTATTCAGTTTGCCTGATTCAAATCCCAAAAACACATTTCCTTTACCCACAGAACCATTTGCTCCATTGTTAACTGGTTCTATCCTTCCAGCAGGAGTATTAAATACTTTAAAATTAAACGCCACATCATTCGTAGTACCAATAAAATTTACAGCCGGGTTTGTTCCCACATTACCGGTAAGCCCCCATGCATTGGCAGCACTGCCAGTTGCACCGTTGCAAATATATTTTGTAAGGGTTGCATTTACTTCTGCTACATCTAAAATACCGTTACTGTTTGCATCAATACCATATTCCTGTTTTACACCACCGGTTGCACAGTTTGCCCCAATGGGTTCGGCTGTTGTAAGTATTAATGTATTTTTTCCATTAGCACCTATTGCCCCTGTATTACCAGTAGCGCCTATTGGTCCTGCTACACCTTGTATGCCTTGTACACCTGTAGCGCCCGTTAAACCAATTGGCCCTTGCAAACCTATTGGCCCCTGTGTGCCTGTAGCACCCGTTGTGCCTGTGTTTCCTGTAATGCCTTGTGACCCTTGTGGGCCTGTAGCACCTGCGGTACCAGTGGCTCCAATTTTTCCATTTACTGCATACAATGCATATGGTACGCTTACCAGTTCAGTATTACCCAATGCTACAAAATTTGTTCCGCCAAGTGGGTCAGCCTCTACACTTAAAAAGATATTGCCTAAGCTCCAATCTACTGCAGCAATGCTACCCGTTGTAGTGGTAGCTCCAAGGCTGCCAATTACAGTGGTAAACAAACCAAAACTATTGGTAGTTACTTTTCGAGTTTCGGCAAATAGTGTAGCACCTGCGCTGCCACTGCGTATGGTAAGCCGCAAATTGATATTGGCATTGGCAATAACCTGCCCTAAGCTATTTCGGGCTACGGCTTGGTAGTTAAATTTATTGGGTACCTGCCCATTTGCTGCAAATGCTGTAGCCATTATTAATAAAGAAAAAAATAGTTTTTGTATCATGGTTTAATTTTAAATTGATGAATTGTTTTTATTTGGTTAAACGAAAAAAAGCAAAGAGAGCAAAGTGTGAAATGGGTTTATTTTCTCACACTGATTTTTTAGATTGTTACATTTTTTTGCCAATTGCTTTTTGCCAATTGCTCATATTTTCACTATTTTATAAGTACGCTTTCTAGTTTCTCCATTGGTAGGTACAAAAATTATTTTTAGTAAATAATTGCCGCTAGCAAAAGCTGATAGGTTTATATTTTTTGTAGAAAAACCAAGAAGTGTTTCTTCTTTTTGTATCAGCAATTGACCAGCGGCGTTATATAATTGCATTTGTAATTTGCCTTGTTGCAAAAAAACTGTTTGCAAGTAAAGCATACCCACACTAGGGTTTGGCAGTATATTAAGTTCGCCATTTGTAATGGTTGATGCTGTTTCAAATACTTCTAACTTGCCTTGTAGCAAGCCTTGTGTAAGAGTAAAACCTTCTGCTTTTTCAGTTTTTATGAGCATCATTTCGCCAATGCTCCAATCAATATAAAAGTTGCCAGCTATGCCAGCACCGCCAATAGAATTAAAGGCTTGCTGACAATAGGCGGCGTTACACATCAGGGGAAATAAACACAGGAAATAATATTTTTTCATTTTTTAGTTTTTTGTTTTTTCACGCAAAGAAGCTGAGAAAGCAAAGTGCGCAAAGGGTTAATTTTATCTCACAGACTTTTCAGATTTTCATATTTTTTTGCCAACTGCATTTTTGCCCTTTGCCAACTGCCAACTGCCTATTTCTTCTCCAATGCTTCTAATCTTTTTTCTAAATCTTCTAGCTTTTTATTTTGCGCATCTATAATTAATTGCTGCTCTTGTATTGCTTTAATGGCTATTACACTAAAATTTTGATAGTTGATGCCTTTGATATTATCGGGGCCTTTTGTTTTTACAAAATCGGGGAAAAGCTTTTCTACTTCCTGCGCTATAAAACCATAGGAAAGCGGCACTATAGTTTGTACATCTTTATAATGATACTTTTTAGGCTGCAGCTGCATTACCGACGGAAGCACTGAACCTATTAGCTGAATATCTTTTTTTAATCTTACATCGGAAGCACTGTTGTATCCACCATCTATCTCACTCATCCAAACTTTAAATACACCATTGTAAGTAAAGTCTAAATCGTTTCCATTATCAGTAGCTACATCCCAATGATTGGCGTTGCTCAATCTTTCCAATCTTAACCCTCCTCCATTTACCGGAAAAGTTTCGCCGCTTTGTTTTATATGTAAAGGAGCAAGCGGTGCAGTTGTTCTAATACCAACATTGCCACCGCTTTGGTTTAATATTAAATCGCCATAGGCGCTACCCGATGCTTTGGTAGCTTGTATAAAACCATAACCGCTACTTTGTGTGTTAATACCCATTTCTAAATTGGTATAGCCACCAGCATTTTTATTTGTACCAATTAAAATAGTACCTGCACCATTAGGGTTTATATGTAAATCTGCTAGCGGTGCATTGGTACCAATACCTACATTAATATTTGCTGTACCACCATTTAAACCAGGTACACTGCCAAGCACCATACAATTGCTGCAATTGGCTATGGCATTAGCGCCTATGGCTGTTGCATTTGTACTGAGTGTACTTGGAGCATCGGCAGAGTAACCTATGGCAGTATTTTTATTTACTAATGATGCTCCAGAAAGTGCACCACTACCTACTGCAGTATTATTATCTCCTCTTGTAATATTATGAAGGGCAAAGTAACCCATGGCGGTATTACTGCTTCCTGAGAGATTAGCATATAACGTTCCATCGCCTGTGCTTGTATTTGATGTACCTGTCTTACTATTATATTGTGCACTGCCTCCCACGGCAG
>JAYVID010000333.1:0-6746 GCA_043770525.1 Ferruginibacter sp. | reverse complement strand
GCAGAGTTTACTTTCCCTGCAAAGTCTTTGGTAAATGCTGCTACAAAGCAACCGCTTATGACTACTTTCGAATTTAATGCAAACAAAGGCTGGGCAAATTGGAAGGCAGAGCTAACCATGCCTGAGTTTTATGTAGATGGTGCAGATGAAATTAAATTTAACCTTGCAGCAAAAAAAGCTACTTACGATCATTCCGATATTGAAAATCCTGTAGGACTTCCATCTCCTTACAAAAGTACAGATACTAGTGAAGTTGATATTGCTACCAATTTAAAAACATGGCATGGTTTGTATTTTCCACAGGTAGTGGTTACCATGCCCGATGTGGTAAAATCTGCTAACGACCCTAACAAAGGGATTGTGGTAAATGCTACCAATTTAATTTTTGATAAAGGAGGTTTTAGTGGAAAAATATTAGGTACAAATATTATAAGCATCGGCGATGGTTCACTAGGAGGATGGTATGCATCGGTAGACACGGTGCGTTTAAATTTTTGGAAATCTACTTTTAAAAGTAGTGTAATGATAGGCAAATTAGTATTGCCACCAAGTGGAAGTACTGGTGCAGATATTAACAACAAAAAAAATCAATTAGATTATCGTTGTTTGCTTACAAATGCTAAAGACAAACCGTTTAGTTATCAGTTTACTGTAAAGCCTAAAGATGATATTGACTTTAAAGTATTTTATGCAAAAGTAAAAATAGATGCTACTTCAAATATATTAGTAGAAAATAGACCAACGGTAGCAGACCCAAAAAAAATGGAATTTTTTGCAATGGCAAAATTAGATGGTAAACTAGGAGTAGATGATAAGGTGCAAAAAATACCTGGCATTGTTGGCGTATCTATACCAGATTTAGAATTTAAAAATATTGTAATAAAAACGAGCAAGCCATACATTGGAGACTCAGCAGTTTTTAAATTTAATTCACCTCAAAAAGGGTTGGCTGGTTTTAGTGCAAGTTTTAAAGCAGCTGGCTTTATTTTTGAGCCAGGTGTAGAAACCAAAATAGGTATAAAAATTAAAGCAGGCTTAAATTTAATAGGAGATGAAAATGCAACATTTAGTTTGGCTGCCGAGGGTAATTTTGGATTGTATGCAAAAATAGGTGGAGAAACATTGATGAGACCTACATGGGAAGGCATAGGTGCAAGGGTAGATGATATTGCACTAGGTACCGATGTAAACTTAGGTGCACTAAAACTTACTGGAGCATTAAAATTTTATAACAAAGAAACCCCAGCCGACTGCGGCTTTGTGGGAGCATTGGCTATAAAAATACCATCGGTAGATGTGGGTATAAATATGAAAGCACAATTTGGAGTAGCAGGTAGTGGTGCTGCTGAATTTAAGTATTTTAATTTTGAAGCTTTGGCAGATTTTGGGCAAGCAGGCATACCCATGTTTTTAGGAATAAATTTATTTGGCTTAGGTGGTGGTGTGCATTATAATATGCAGGGCACAAAAGAAACTTTACCATCTATTGCTAAAGTAGCAGCAGCAAAATCCAATAACGATAAATCGGAAACAGATGGTAAGTCAGCTTTAGACCTACTAAAATATTCGCCAAGTGGACAAACATTTACACCATTAAAAGGTGCATTTGGTTTGCAAGCCACTGCACTCTTTGGCTTGGCACAACGAAATACACTAGATGCTGATGCTACCTTTAGCATAAACTTTAATGAAAACGGTGGCGTAAGCGATATAAATTTGAATGGAAATATAAGAGTAGCAACAGATGTTTCTATACCTATGCCAAGTAGAAATTTAAATTCATTAATATTCGGAACTATAGATGTTGGCTACGATTTTGATAGAAAAATATTTGATTTATCTGCAACTGCAACATTGAAATTTCCGATAGCAGATGCAAGCATTATAAAAGCAAATGGGTGGTTGCAATTAAATGTATCGCAGCAAGGATGGTACTTGCATGTAGGCAAACCAACCGATCCTTGGGAAGCAAAAATGATAAAACTGAGTGGAGATAAATATTTATTTAATTCCAAAACCTATTTTGAAACAGGTAGTTATAACATAGATCCTATGCCTCCTATACCAATAGAAATTAGAAACCTAGCAGGGCCAGCTGCAAACAAAATACCATCTATACAAGGCTTACCAAGAGGTGGAAACACAGCAGGATTTATACATGGTGCCTATACCTATTTTGGTGCAGAAGGAAATTTTTTATTCCTGTATGGTAAAATAGGAGCAGGTATTGGGTATGATATTGCGTTTAAAAAATATGATAATTTAGTTTGTAGCGGAAGCCCTGGCGGCATCAATGGATGGTATGCTACTGGCCAAGCTTACCTTGGTGCAGGTTTAAAAGTAGGTATGGATTTTGGAAGTGTATTTGGTAAAGTAGATATTTTTGAAGGTGGCGTAGTAGCTACAATTCAAGCAGGTTTACCAAATCCTACATGGGCAGTAGGAGCTGTAACTGGCTACTACAATGTGTTTGGTGGTGTGTTTGAAGGAACTTTTAATTATAAATTTGAAGTAGGTACAAAATGTGTACCTCCAAATCCGCTTGGTGTAGATTTTAGTTTGATAAATGAAATAATACCTGCAAAAGCTGCTGTAGATGTAGAAATTACTGCCACACCACAAGCCTCTTTTAATTTCAGGGTAAACAAAGGAGCTTTTGAATATTCACAATTAAAAGATGATGGCTCATCGCTTAAAAGATATTTTAAATTTGATAGAAGTACGATTGATATTTCGATGACAGGTAATGGTAAAATATTTGACAATACTAAATTTAGATCAGTAATAGGAAATGCAAATTCAATAGCATTTGCAAGTAGTGATATGCTAGATCCTTTAACCAAATATACGTTGGTTGTAAAAGCAAGATTATTAGAATCTAAAAACAATGATGGCAACTACGTAGCCTTAAAAGATAAAAACAATAATATTATTGAAGAAGTGCAAACCTACACTTTTACAACAGGCAAAGGTTTAAAATATGTACCAAACGATTTCTTTGTAAACTCTTATCCATTGCATAGCCACAATCAATTTATAGATGAAAGTGCCGCTGCAAATTATAGTGTAGATTTTACAAAAACAGTAAATGCATACCAGCTAGATATACCAAACAATAGCAATGCAAAAATATATGCTGTGTTGTATAAAAATGATGTAGCGGTAGATAATAAACTGGTAACCATTGGTACAAAAAAATGGACTTTTGATAAATTTACTTTAGACCAAAGTAGCAGATATAGAATAGACTTTGTAGCAAAAGGAACAGAAGTTACAGCTAGTGGCAATAGCACTGTAACACAAACTACTAAATATGGTGATAGTGGAATTTTTAAAATGACTCAAGGCATAAACAGCAATGTATCTAGAGCTGTAAATGGGCTTACGGTAGCATACATTAGGTTTGCTACAAGTGCTTACAAAACCTATCAGGCAAAAATAGATGCACTAGAAATAAGAGATATTAGTTTTGTTATAAATGCAGGGTATAGTAACCAAGCCATAGCTGAGTTATCTCCAAGGCTTAGCCAACAGGCAAATGCTACATTGTTTAAAAGCAAAGCTACACTTACAAATGGAGTGTATAATTTACAGATGTATAATAATACTTTTAATTATACTGGAGAAAAATTTGCTGTACCAGATTTTCAAGAGTACATAAGTAATGAAATATTTAAACATGGTAGAGGATTGAACGGAGAAGCAAGACCATTTGCACAACTGTATAAGTATTACGATATAATTGCATCAAAAAATGCAGATAAATTTATCAGTGATGTTACAGGTATTCCACTAAGCCAAATAAAAACAGATCTTAAAGGTATTTCGTTTTGTGGAAATGAAGGAGTGTTACCTTATTTTATGACTTTTCCTACAACTGAAAAATTTGGTGAGCAAATAAAAGTGCCTTACGTAGCACCACCTTCACCACCAGGTAAATATGTAAATGCTGGTGGCGGCTTTATGGCTCCTGGCACTGGTGCTGGTCAATATTCATTAACAAAACCAGCATCTGTTTTAAGCAATCAAAATATAAAAGCACCATGTGCTCCTGTAGCTGGTGGTCAATTAAATTTTGCACTGAGTGGTTTTTTTAATCCTGTAATAAATCCTGGTACTTATAGTGCTGCAAATAATGTAAGCAGCTGGATGTCTTTTAATACAGGTGTAAGTGCACTAGGCAGTAGTGGTGCAGGTTTTAACCAAGCAAATATTGGCAGTATCGGAAATGCATCATTTAGATAAAAAAGAAATTATGAAAAAGAAAATAATAAAATGTACAACTATTTTGTTGCTATTTATACATGTATCGGTAAGTAATTTAATAGCACAAAAAAATAAAAATACTTTTAATGCTGCACTAAAAGGAACTTACAATATAAAGCCAAATAAAATAAGCATACGCTGGAATATTAGCAACTATAACAAAATGGAATACCTTGCTACCACAGGTGTAGTAATAGATAGGTTAATATTAGATGCTACTAAAAAAGAAACCAAAGCTTGGGAAAGAATAACAGCGGCACCAATAAAAGCAATGAGTAAAGAAGCCTTGCTTGTTGGCATGAAAGCAAGAGATACAGGCATGGCCGTTATTTACAAATGCGTATATGAAAAAACAAATTACCCAAAAGTAAATTTTGTAGAAGATGCACAAAACCAAGATATGGATGCACAAAACAAGTTTTTTATTTTAGCATTATTTGCAAGTAAAAGCCCTAAAACAGCCGAGGCTGCTGGGCTTGGGTATGATGATGTATTAACAGTAGATAGTACAAAATCGTATGTGTATCGCATAAGTATGGCTAATGAGGATAAGAGTACAGCAGCTGCTTTTATTTATGTGTATGGCAAAACACTTAATGAGAAAAAAGTTTTTGAAGGAGTAAGAACAGAGGGTAAAGACAGAGCAATAACCCTAAGTTGGAAGGGAAGTATTTTGGATGATTACAATGGCTTTTGGATAGAACGTAGTAAAAATAATAGTAATTATGAAAGGCTAAATAAAACGCTATATGTGCCTAGTTATGATACTGCAAGAAATTACCAATTTTATACCGATAGTGTAGTAAATTATATAAATTATACATACAGAGTTGCAGGGTTAAATAGTTTTGGAGAACTCATTTATTCCAATATTACAGAAAAAACAATGGCCAAAGATTTAACAGCACCAGAAGAAACTTTTATGAAAGCCACTTTAAAAAACGAAACGATAACCATAAAATGGAATAAGCCTTTTGATAAAGATTTAGCTGGTTATTATATTATGTATGGCAAAAAAAGCAATGGCACAGATAGCTTACTTACAAAAGAAATTATTAAACCAACCACTACAGAATATAGTTTTAAAAAGCCTACCAATTTTAAATATGCTTACTACAGAATAATGGCAATAGATACAGCAAAAAATTATAGCTTTAGTAATACAAGTTATGTTTTTGTGGTTGACAATACGCCACCTATAGCACCAGTAAATTTGCAAGGAAATATTGATGATAAAGGAATTGTAAAACTACATTGGAATGTAGATAGCACAGATGCAATTATGGGTTACAAAGTATTTTTTGCAAACCAAGAAGACCATGTATTTACTGCACTAAGCAATATTATTGATAGAGATAATTATGTAGATACTGCACAGCTAAAAACACTCACCGAATATATTTTTTATAAAGTAGTAGCGGTAGATCAAAATTATAACCATAGTAAATTTAGCATTGTACTAAAACTAAAAAGACCTCTAAAAAATAAACCCTCAGAGCCTGTAATATTGGATTATAAAGTAAGCAACACAATTATAAAATTTAATTGGACACCTGTAGCCAACGAAGATTTATTGCATTACAAAGTAATGAGAAGAAGTGCTGGCGAAAAAAACTGGATTATATTAACCACTACTAAAAATGTTATTTATACTGATACAGCTGCTGGTGAAAATAAAGAGTGGGAATATACCGTAATAGCAGTAAACGATTTAAAATTAGAATCAACCCCAGCATTTCCACTAGCCGTAAAAAACGGTAGCAAGCCAAAAATAGAAAATACGAAACCGTATAAAACAGTTGTAAATAAAGAAAAAAATGAAACAGTATTGCAATGGAAAAAATCTAATTACCCAGTAGTTAGTACCATTATTTACAAAAAAGTAAAGGATGATTATATTACCATAGCCTCTGTAAAAGCAGATCAATTACAATACAGCATACCTAAAAATGATATTGCAGAAAAGTATGCCATAAAGTTTTTTTATGTAGATGGTACTGAGAGTAATATTTTTTATGAGTAGTATTTTTTAAATATAAAGAAAAAATAGCGCTGTCATTTTTAAAAAGATGACAGCATTTTGCGTAATAGCAATATTGATTTGCTGCCTTCTAAAACTACAAATAGTATAAAAAACACAAAATCGTTCCCTCAACCAAATTGTCACCCACTCAATAAATCCTACCATTCACCATTAACCAAACATAAGTAGAAACAGTAGTCATTACTTTAGCTCAAAATTAAACAACACTTATTGAGGGTTTAAAAACTGTTTTACCTATTCATAGATTATTTAACCTTGTTTGTAGAGTTTGAAGAACAAATAAAAACAGTAAAAATAATTTTGTGAAAAATAATATACAGCTACTATAAACAGATGGTAAGTGTATGTAATTTTTCTTTAGTAGTTGCTGTCTTCATCAACCACTAAAGAAAACTAAAAAAAGATTAATTAATGGTTGGTGTCCCCACCAACCATT
>JAYVID010000332.1:0-4088 GCA_043770525.1 Ferruginibacter sp. | reverse complement strand
GTGCACTAAAATATTTTCCATTTTCTGCGGTAAGTGTTATTATGGGTTCTATTTCAATAAAGTCATTTTCTTCTTTATCAAACTCCATATACAAATATTGAATTTGAACTTTAGAAAAATTAAATATTATTTCTTTTGAGTTCCAAATTTCATCAATATTTAATTTGTTATAATATTCCTTTACCGCTTTTTCAAAAGAAAGAACAGTATAAAACGGTTCCTCTCCAATGAAAGACCAATAAACATCTTGCATTGCTTTTTCAGGGTAATTTTTATTCATAAAAACGGGATAAATCATGACCTAATTCTTTTGATAGTTCGTAGTAGGATTTGTTAGGGTCAATTTTTAATTCATCGTATATTTTTTTTCTTAACTTAGGATGATACAGAATATCTAAATTTTTTACTGTTTCATTTCTCAAATAATCTTCTTCATCATCAATTAAATTACCCAAACCCATCATATTTAAAACGATGAAAGGAACCATACATATATCATGAGTAAAACTTTCTAAGCCAAGTTCTTCATAATCAACTTCAGTCATGTCTGTAATAAAAACAAGCTCACCTCTTTGAAGTCTTACTAAAGTCTTTCTATTTTCACTATAAGGAAATAAAATTTCTGGAAATTCAACTTTTTTAGGATCTACTTTTTGATTCTCAATTATTCCTATTTCAATATCATCTAAACTTTCTAACACAACATACATCCTCGGTACAAGTACTTTGGTATTTTTTCTTTCAAACAGTGGGGTATCAAACAAACCTTCAAAAACTTCAATAAGATAGGTATCTTTTGGTAGTCCATCTAAGTAATTAAAAATATCATTTTTCTTTTTTATTTTAACTTTATCGTACTGCTTATCCACAGAAAATAAAATCCTACAAAAAATATATTTATTTATTTTTAATTTTAGATAGAATATATCTCCAACATTAATTTTAATTCTTTTTGCCATTTTAATTTTTAACACAATTTATGTATATCAAAGTATTTTAAAAATTTCTTTTCTGTTATTGCATTTATTTTATTAAATAAATGTCCGTACTTACCTATCATTTTTGCAGTTTTGGTTCCATGTTTCTTTATATAATGCTGCTCTTGTACAGCAATTTCGTATGCTGTCATATTACCCGATGCAAGTTCTTTAAATATAAACTTAGATTTATCCAATCCTTTTTCAATTGCATGTTGCGAAAATCGCTTACTACCACCCTGTATTGTTTTGCCTACATAAACAACTTTACCTGTGCTCTTGTCAACTATACCATAAATTTTTGCGTTCGTAGTTGCTGTGCCTGAAAAAACACTAGGATTACCGTTATGAACTAGTGTATTTGCTTCGCCAACAAAATAATTATGTACATCTTCAACTTCAAAATTATAGGTTGGTAAAATTTCACATTCCTCAACATTAGTGCTTTTTATTTCAATATAATTACCAATGCCATTTAAAAGAATCATGTTTGGTCTCAAATGGTCTGCCTCAATCCAAGCTTGCTTATCCACTACCCAAAAACGATGTAAACATGTAACAGATAGGACACTGCCATTAGTAAAGTTTATATTTACAAATCTTTTTGTAAAATTTGTGTATGTTCTACTTACCCCTTTGAGAACTTTTTTATTTGAGATTAAATCATAAGCCCAAACCTCATCACCCACGCATATTTCTTCAATTGCAATTTTACCATTTGGGGTATTTATTAGAGAACCTGCAGGGAAGCAAGGTAATTTTTTGCCTAACTGGTCATAATGGTCTTTTAATATTTTCTTTGCTGCTTTAGCGGCCTCTTTCAAGCAAATCCCACCTTTATCAGTATTATGAACTAAGGCTCTAAATTTCCCCACAAAATACGTATGCCATCCCTCCACCTCAAAGTTAAAAACTTTTATACTATTTTCCTCAATTAATTCCGGCTCTTCAAAATTTGCTTCATCAACTGATACTGGAGCATGTGCACCCTCATATTTTACTTCTTTTACTGTAGCAAGTTTGCCACTAAATAATAAAATATTATCACCTGTTTCTAAAAGCCCAGCTGCTTTCCAATCTCCATTGGCATAAAAAGGGTGCTCAGGTGTGGCGGTTATTATTTCACCATCTATTTCTATTTTTACCAACAAATCGGTAGTGCGGTTAAAGGTATTTATTACTAGCTTTAAACCAACTTCACCATTCGTTTCATCATACGCCCACACTTCATCCCCCACTTGTATTTCTTCTATATTTTTTAATCCACTTTTTGTAGCTACAGGAGTACCTGCAGGGAAGCACGCAAACACACAAAGCCTTCCCTTGGTTAAACTTTTTACAGATAGCTTGCTAAGCATTTCTGCCGTTTGCTTAGCAGCAGCTTCCAAAGCTTCTTTACTTAATTTTTTGGCTACTTGTTTTACCCCTGCTTTTACGGCTTGCCTTATACCCGCTTTAGCTACTGTAGCACCTGCTACTGATGCTCCGCCTGTAAATGGTGCTGCTACTAAACCAACTACATCCAATGCCAAAAATCCTACATCCAATGCAGCCATACCCCAGTTACCCTTACTCACATTTTTAACCAAACTAACTATTGGGCCTACCACGGGCACACAGTCTACAATAAACTCCCCAGCCTTTTTCCACCATGGTTTATTTTGTTCTTCCATCTCTTCATCGTGTGCTTTTTGCACATCATCTCTAGCTGCTTTCAGTGCTGCTTTTTCTTCGGGGTCAAGTGGTATTTGCCCACTCATTATAAATTCTATTTTACCACCTATGCCACAGTTTATACAACTTTTGCCAATAAGGGTTTCTTGTCCTTTTACTTTTACAGGGTAGGTATCTTGCCATGGGGTAGTTACAGGTTTACAGGCTTTTTTAGTTTTTTTGCAAATTACAAAAGATGGCACATTGGTAAGTGGAGCCATATCTATTTTAGTAGCAGCTACACATCCATTTATTTTTACAGTAGTATTGTAGGTAGGGGTAAAAATACCTGGTGCACTGCCCATGGTGCATTGCAGTAATCCATCTTTGGTTATATATTCTAACGCTTCCATTTTACATAAATTAAAGGGTTAGATAATATCAGTATCGCTTGAAGAAATTTTTGCAGATGGACCCGCATTAATACTTAGGTTAGCAGCAGTAGTCGTACTCATATCTCCTGTGCTATTCAAACTAAGTTTACCTGCATCTGCACTTGTGGTAATATCGCCTGTTGCTGCAGTAGTAGTAATTCCTTTTGCATCTATGGTAATTACATTGCCACCTACTTTTATAGTAATGCTTGTTTTTCCATCTATCACAATATTACCGCCGGCATCCATCGTTAAAAATGCTTGTGGTGGTGCGCCTTCTTTTCCGCCTACATTTATGCTACTTTGGTTTCCTGCGTTTAAAGTAGAGTTTACATTTGCATTGGTAGTAATATTCCCCGCCCCATCCATCATGCTATTAGCTCCGCCTTTATCAGACATGTATACACTTCCATCCTTATCATTCATCACCATTTTATTTCCACTCCTTGTTTGCAAAGCCTTTACATCATTACCTGCATTTGCAAAACTTGTTTTGGCTTTGCCATGATACACCATGCCATTTACAAATGGTTTTACGGCACTGTTTCCTTCAAAACAAATAATAGCTTCTTCTCCTATCTCTGGTATAAAATACATACCCTTATCTCCACCGCCATGGGGGCTAGTAACTCGTATCCAAGGAGTTTTTTCGCTTGGCTTCATCCAGTGAAATTGTACTCGTACTCTACCTAAATGTTGTGGATCGTTGTTGTCTGTTACAATGGCGCTTTGGGTTTCGCAAGTAGGATCTTCACTTACAGAAATTGGAGGGTAATTAACACTAGAAGGTACTGCCACAAAATCATTGTTATAGTTGCCTTGTCCATCACAATAATGATTTATTGATACGATGGTATATTCTCCATAATCATCTTGATTTTCGTTATAAATATTTTTACCAGAAATACCAATGCTACTTCCAACGATTAAACCAAGTTTGCTGCTGTTACCATTAAATTTTTCATTGTTGCAACTAAGCATTGCTGCCTGTATATTTACTTGCTTGTCTAGTTGTTTTTTATTG
>JAYVID010000331.1:0-11025 GCA_043770525.1 Ferruginibacter sp. | reverse complement strand
GTAAATTTGATTACATTGATTTTGAAAGAGAATTGGCTTATTTTCTGCATTCTTAATTTTTAAAAAAAATACAATGAAAGTATTATATTCATTTTTCTTTTTATTATTTACAGCCCATACAAATGGACAAGTAAAAGAGATGAGTAAATTTTCTATTGGTACAAATCTCTTTAGTTTAGCAGAGCCTCACACAGGTATTGGCGTATGTGCTGGTTATCGCATTAATGATAAACTGGCTTTATGGTCAGAGTTCACTTACTTTTTTAATGCTAAATACATTATCAACACCTGGGAAAACTTTAAAGGAGTAAGAATTATTGCACAGCCACGGTATTATTTCAAAACTAAAAAACCAACTTTTGTGGCGCTAGAATATCGGTTAAAAACAAGCGATTTTATAAGTAAATTAAATTATTACAATACAAATATAGACGATACTTTATTAAATTTCTCTACAAATGAAAGGCAGCAAATAATAGCAGGAGCTGCACTCTGGGGTAAACAAATAAAGCTTAGAGAGCGTTTTTTTGTAGAATTTACAGTAGGGTTTGGTGCAAGAATAAGAAAAATAAAAAGACAAAATATACCTACAGGATACGAAGACTATAAATCGCTAATATATAATCCTCTTGATGGGTCAAAATTAATAACGGATTCTTATTTTGAAAGAGAAAACGGAACGGCTTGGTATGTACCTTTGGGCTTGAGAGTACTGTTTAAATTGTAAAAAACTAAGAGTGGATATTTATGGATGTTACTTTTTTGGAAAATATTTATAAAGTCCAAAAGCAGAAACCAATGTCCAAGCTGCTTCAAGTATAATAAAGGGTGCATATTTTAACAATACAGATGCCAAGCAAGCTGTACCTGCTCCTAAAAAATTCATGCCAATATATAATAAGCTTTCATTTTTTATTTTGCCAGTAATGTTTAAGAAAAATGCTACCAGTAAAATAGTTACACCAATAAAGCCTATCCAATCTGTTGCATTCATGTTGTTTATTTAATGTATTCTATCTCCTCTTACCTCTGCACTATTCATCAATATTTTTTCAAAAGCCAACCATGCTGCCCATCTTTTTCTTACTACTTCTTTGGGTAAATAATATTCTGCCAAGTTTATAAACATGGTATAATGCCCAGCTTCACTTTCCATAAATATTCTGTAAAACTTTCGCATGTATGCATCATCAAGCCCTTCACTTAGTCTTTTAAAGCGTTCACAACTTCTAGCTTCTATCAATGCCATTATGAGCATTTGATCCAAAAAATGCTCATCTCTACTACCACCTTTTATTACGAATTTCAATAGCTCATTTACATACACATCCTTGCGCTGGCGGCCAAGTGTGAGCCCACGCTTTTTTAGTTCTGCCAATACTTGTCTAAAATGCCCCCATTCTTCTGTTACAATAGGGCTTAGTGCTTCTACTAAATGTGCTTTTTCAGAGTTTTTTTGAATGAGTGTAATGCATGTTGTAGCTGCTTTTTGTTCGCAGTATGCATGATCGGTTAATATTTCTTCAAGCTGCATTTCAGCAAGGTTTACCCAGCGTGGATCTGTAGGTAATTGTAAGCCTAGTATATTTTTTACATCAATATTTTCCATAAAACTAATTCTCATTTAATAATAAACTTATTACTTCATCAGATGTTAATACAGGCAAATCACTTTTTTTATAATCTTTTGTATCTCGAGTAATAATTAATTCAATTTTGCTTAAACTTTTTGCGCAATAGTATTGTATTGCATCTTCAAAATCTTTAAAATCAGATTTCAATGATTTTTCAATAATAGTTTTTGTTACATCTAATATCTCAGTCATTTCCATTAACTCTTTTAATAAATCAATGGTATCCTTATGTTGGTAAGATTGTTTTAAAATATAATAAATGTTGTTATAAGAAACTGCAGAGATATAAAGATTTACTTTTTTCTTAAATGATAAATCAAATAATTTTAATGCACTTTCCGAAAACGGTTTCCTATCAGCCAAAAAATCAATTACAACATTTGTATCTATAAATAAGTGTTTCATTTTTTATGCTTTTTTATTATTGCATTTCCGATTTCTTTTTTATAGTCAAAATCTTTAGGAAGTTTTATTACACCTAGCATTTTTAAAACTCTCGGAGATATTGTATTTTCATCTTTTGTACTGGAAGACAAAGTTTTTAAATAATTCTCAACCACATGAGATAAACTGCGTTTATTTGTTTGTGCATATTTTTTTGCAGAATTTATTACTGCATCATCTATGGTTAAAGTTAATTTAGTAGTCATTTTGTTTACGTGTTAATTTATTTCAAAGATACGTGCATTTGATTAATTTCATTACCTGTTTTCTATAATCTTGAAAATCTTCTCCACAGCGCCTTAAATACTTTTTTCTTATCTATTCCTAAAAAAAATTATATTACGTTCTTAATAATTTTTTATGAAGATTGTTTATTTTTTTATATCTGCTATAACTACAATAGCATTGGTATTTTTATTAAATACTAAAATGGCTTTGCCTGCTCCGCTAGGTAAACTGTTATCTCCACAGCATGGGCTTTGGCAAAATGCAGAACCTGCGGATAAAAACTTTTCGGAGGATTTGAAATTTTCAAACCTAAAAGGCAAAACATCTGTTTATTTTGATGAAAGGCTCGTGCCGCATGTGTTTGCAGAGCAAGAAAACGATGTGTATTTTGTGCAAGGATATTTGCATGCAAAGTTTAGATTGTTTCAAATGGAGTTGCAAACATACTCTGCAGCAGGGCGTGCAAGTGAGGTGGTGGGAGAAATTGCATTGAAGCATGATAGAGAATTTAGGCGCTTGGGAATGGTATTTGCTGCTGAAATTGCACTGAAAGAAATTGAGAAAAGTGCCATTTCGAAAATGAGTTGTGATGCATATACCGCTGGCGTAAATGCATACATAGCTAGGCTTACAGAAAGTAGCTTGCCAGTAGAATATAAATTACTCGGTACAAAACCAGAGCTTTGGAGCAATTTAAAATCGGCGTTGTTTTTAAAATACATGGCTTATGATTTGAGTGCACATGAAACGGATTTTGAAATGACAAATGCGAAACATTTTTTTTCGCCAGCTGATTTTAATTTGTTGTATCCTGCTGTGCAAGATTCGTTGGATCCGATTATACCAAGAGGTACAAAATTTGCACCTGCTTCTATAAAACCAATTGCGCCAAAAAATGTGGACTCGGCATATTTTAGTACAGATATTGTAAGTGCTGAAGAAAACGAAAAGCCTGATGCTGCCAATGGTAGCAACAACTGGGCAGTGAGCGGAAAGAGAACAAAAGCTGGTGCACCTATTCTTTGCAATGATCCGCACCTTGGTTTAAACCTTCCAGCTATTTGGTACGAAATGCAATTGAGCACACCGAGTTTTAATGCGTATGGCGCTACTTTTCCTGGTTCGCCGAGTGTTATTATTGGGTTTAATGATAGTTGTGCTTTTGGGTTTACAAACGGTGGGAGAGATGTGAGGGATTATTATGAAATAAAATTTAAAGACAATACACGAAGAGAATATTGGTTTAATAATGAATGGAAAAAAACAGAACTAAAAGTAGAAACGATAAAAATTGTTGGTAAGCCTGATTTTATGGATACCGTTGCCTACACTGTGTTTGGGCCTGTGATGTACGATGAAAGTTTTAATGGCGGCAGACAAACGAATAATAAAAGTTATGCGGTGCGTTGGAAAGCACACGATGCTAGTAACGATTTTATGGTGTTTAATTTATTGAACCACGCAAAAAATTATGCTGATTATACAGCCGCTGTTGCCAATCTTTCTACGCCAGGGCAAAACTGTGTTTTTGCTTGTAAGAATGGCGATATAGCACTACGCACACAAGGTAATTGGCCTGCAAAATGGAAGGGGCAAGGCGATTTTGTAATGCCAGGTATGGATAGCTCGTACATGTGGCAAGGAATAATTCCACAAAACGAAGTGCCTTACCAGTACAATCCTGAAAGAGGATTTGTGAGTAGTGCCAATCAAAAACCAGTCGATGAAAGTTATCCTTATTATATTGGAAGAGAATATCCGATTGTACGTGGATTGCTGATTAATAAAAAACTTGCAGGCATGCAACAAATAACCCCACAAGATATGATGGCACTGCAAACAGAAAATTTTAATTTGTATGCGCAAGAAATGATGCCAGTGTTTTTGAAACGGATAAATACAACTTCGTTTAATGCAGAAGAACAAAAATATTTTGCATTGTTATCGGCTTGGAATTTGAGAAACGATGTAGATGCTAAAGGAGCAACGGTGTATGACGAATTGTTTAAAAAATTTAAAGAGAATGTTTTTAAAGATGAATTTGCAAATGCGCCAAAACCAATACAAATGCCTTTTGAAAGTACATTGATAGAGGCTACACTAAAAGATTCTGCATATAAGTTTTTTGATGATATTTCTACAACGCAAAAAGAAACGTTGGCAGATGTGGCTACACAATCATTTAAAGAAGCGGTTGTAACATTGAAGAAAATAGAAGCAGAAGGAAAATTGGATTGGGCAAAAGATAAAGGTACACGCATTAACCATCTATTAAAATTAGAACCATTTAGCAAAATGAATTTGCCTATTGGTGGTGGCGGAACTATGATAAATGCTACGAAGGAAAACCACGGGCCAAGCTGGAGAATGATAGTGAACCTTACTTCTAAAACTGAAGCCTATGGCGTGTATCCAGGTGGGCAAAATGGAAACCCTGGTAGCAAATATTACGACAACTTTGTAGATGAATGGGCGGTAGGAAAATATTATGCATTGTGGATGATGACCAAAGATGAAACAAAAGATAGTCGGGTGAAATGGACGATGAATTTTAGTAATTAGATTGCCACGAATGCACGAATTATCATTAACTGATTAACTTTTTATAAATAATATTTACGTAATGAAATTTTTTATATCTACAACATTGATAGCCGTTTTAAGTTTTGCAGCTTGTTTATTTTTGCCTTGGTGGGTTATTGCCATTGCCGGTTTTATAGTGGCATTTGCTATACCGCAAAAAGCAGGGTTGGCTTTTTTGTCAGGTTTTATTGCACTCTTTGTTTTGTGGGCTGGTATAAGTATATATATGAGTAGTGCTAACGGCAATTTGTTTGTTCATAAAATGTCGATATTGTTTTTAAAAGCGGATAATCCTACAATGCTATTTTTATTTACTGGCCTTATAGGTGGTTTGGTAGCTGGTTTTGGTAGCTTGAGTGGGCGGTTGTTGAAGAAGTTGATGGTGAAAAACTAATTTTTAGTTTAGTTTTTTGGAAATAAAATCTGGTTAGTTTATTTGACTGAATGGATTATTCTTATTTAAACTCATATTGTACTTTTATTTTAACCAATAAAATTGCTATAAATAGATTGCGATATTTTTATATATTATTGGTTATCAATTGTTTGATTTATATATTCTACACTTTTAGGTACTGTAAATTGAATAAATTACCCTCACTTTGCTATCATTATTTAAAAAAATTACCCTCACTTTGCTATAACCTTTTTAAAAAATTACCCTCATTTTAGGATTTTTGTTGTAAAAATCTATACCTTTGGAGAAGTGTTACAACGAAAAATTATATCGCAATTAGAAAACTGGGCTGCCTCAGCAGATAGGAAACCACTCTTACTCCGAGGAGCAAGGCAAGTGGGTAAAACTACCGTAGTAGAGCAATTTGCCAAACAGTTTGATCAATACATAAATATAAACCTCGAACGGAAGGCAGAGAAAGCAGCTTTTGAAAACTACAGCACTATTGATGAACTGGTGAAGCAACTTTTTTTTATTAAGCAAAAATTATATTCAAAAAAAGAGAAAACACTTTTGTTTATAGATGAGATACAAGAAGTACCAGAGGCATTAAATTTACTTCGTTATTTTTATGAAGATACGCCCGAAATATTTGTAATAGCAGCAGGCTCATTGTTAGAATTTGTTTTTAGAAAAGATATAAATATTCCTGTAGGTAGGGTAGAAAATTTAGTGCTAAATCCTTTTTCTTTTGAAGAATTTTTGATGGCATTAAATGATGAAACCGCTTTGCAACAATTATACCAAATACCCATTAGTAATTTTGCTCATGAGCGTATGTTGCAGTTGTTTAATAAATATATTTTAATAGGTGGAATGCCAGAAGTTATAAAAAAATATATTCAACATGAAGACTTAAAGCTCCTTAACAAAACCTATGAAAATTTGCTTACTGGTTATTTAGAAGATGTAAAAAAATATGCTGAAAGCAATGTGCAAGCACAAATAATAAGGAATGTAATGCGCAACTCTTTTGAGCAGGCAGGGCAACGTATAACTTATGTTGGCTTTGGCAATTCTAATTATAATTCTAAGGAAGTAAAAAATGCTTTAAGCTTGCTGGAAGATGCAAGGCTATTACATGTGGTATACCCATTAACTACTACCACTAGGCCTATAGAATGGAATTATAAAAAGAAACCACGCTTACATTTATTAGATATTGGGTTGGTAAATTACTTTAAAGGCATACAAAAAGAAATAATGCTTGCTACAGATTTAGAAAAAGTATATAAAGGCAGCATTATAGAACAAATTGTAGGGCAAGAAATGATAGCATACCAAACAAGTATTTTGTATAAGCCAAATTTTTGGGTAAGAGAAAAAAATGAATCCTCAGCCGAAATTGATTATTTGTATATAGATGGTGAGAAAATAATACCCATAGAAGTAAAAGCGGGCGCTTCAGGTAAATTAAAATCGCTGCACATATTTATGGATACTGCAAGCCACAATATGGCAGTGAGGGTTTATGGTGGAAAGCTAGAAGTAACGACTTGTAAAACCATAAGCAATAAAACCTACTATTTATTAAACCTACCTTACTACTTAATTGCAGCTTTGCAGAGTTATTTAGCTTGGTTTGAAAGTGAAATAGAAAAATTAAAATTGCTATAATTTTATAAAGTATGTAACCTGACTTTTTTGAAAAGTATTTTACAAAATTTGTAACATAAGCTTTATTATATTCGTATAACCTAAAATCTATTTATGCGGATATTTTTATTTTCTTTTATTCTACTACTTAGTCAATCAGTTTCAGCGCAAAAAATTTATGGAACTATTTTTAATTCGCAAGGAGACTTACTTCCATTTATATCTGTAACAATAAAAGGTACCACAAAAGGTGCAAGTGCCAATGATAAAGCCAAATACGCTATAAATGTACAACCCGGTTCTTATACTGTGGTATGCCAAGGTATAGGGTATGCCACACAAGAAAAAAAAATAACCATTACAGATGCGGACAAAGAATTGACTTTTATTTTAGCAGATCAAAAGCTAAGTATGGATGCCGTAGTTGTAAAATCTGGCTCCGAAGACCCAGCGTATGAAATAATAAGAAGTGCAATAAAGAAAAGAAATTATTATGCAAAGCAAGTAGATGCATTTACTTGTAATTTGTATAGCAAAGATTTAGTGAAATTGAAATCGCTTCCTAAAAAAGTATTTGGTAAAAAAATAGAAAGTGACGATAAAAAAGAAATGGGGGTTGATTCTGTTGGAAAAGGTATTGTTTATTTATCAGAATCACAGTCAAAAATAAGCGTAGCTAAGCCAGATAAATTTAAAATGGAAGTAATGAGTAGTAGGGTAAGTGGTAGTGATGGTTTTGGTTTTAGTTTTCCATCTTTTATAAGTTTATACAATAGCAATGTAAAAGTATTTACAGAAAAATTTAATCCCCGTGGGTTTATTTCGCCCATTGCAGATGGGGCTATTGGCTTTTACAAGTTTAAATTTTTAGGTACAATTTTCGAAGATGGTAAGTCGCTAAGCAGCATTCGTGTAACACCTAGGCGTAAGTATGAGCCATTGTTTTCGGGCATTATAAATATTGTAGATGAGGAGTGGAGTATACATAGTTTTGATTTATTGCTAACCAAAACAGCTCAATTAGAACTGGTAGATACTTTGCAAATAACACAACTTCATGTACCCGTAGATGCTACTGTAAGAAGAGTGAAAAATCAATTAATACATTTTGATGCAAATTTATTTGGAGTAAAAATGGGAGGTAATTTTGTAAACGTTTACAGTGATTATGATGTAGCCCCAAAGTTTAGTAAAAAGTATTTTGATAAAATAATGATTAAGTATGATACTGGCGTAAGCAAAAAATCAATAGCATATTGGGATAGTACAAGGGCTGTGCCATTAGAAAAAGATGAAGCCATGGATTATCAAAAAAAGGATTCTAGTTTTAAAGCAAACAAAGATTCTATGCTTACTAAAAATTACATAGATTCTATAAACAGGAGCCAGCGAAAAATAAAAATTACTGATATGTTTACAAAGGGTATTAGCAGATTTCATAATAGCAAAACGGGGCGTACATTTTGGAGAATAGAGCCACTTGCAAGCCCATTGGCACCCAATGTAGAATACAACCCAGCTGAAGGGGTTGTTGTAAATATAAAAGGAAGTATTTCAAAGTTTAAATTAAAAAGTAGGACGGGGGTTACATTTTTGCCAGTAATAAGATATGGATTTGGAAACACACACCTCAATCCATCTGCTACCATTATATTTAATACAAGAGAACAAGATAGTGCTACTACAAAACTAAAAAGATATTCTATTGCCTTTAGTGGAGGTAAAAGGGTAAGTGAGTTTAATAAAGAAAGTGCCTATACGCCTTTTAGAAATTCAATCAGTACATTATTTTATGGAAAAAATTATTTAAAAAGCTATGAAAACTATTATACTAGTATAAATTATGGTAGAAGTTTTGAAAGTGGCTTACGATTTAATACTAGCTTGCTTTTTGAAGATAGAATACAATTGGATAATGTAACTGAATATACTTTTAAAAAATCCAATGGAGCAAATATTACACCCAATTACCCTATAGAAAAACTTACACAACAATTTACCGAGCATCAAGCTGTTATTTTTAATGCATCTATTAGTTTTAAGCCAGGGCAAAAATTTATTCAGTTTCCAAATTTTAAAGTGCCTATTGGTTCAAAATATCCAACTTTTACATTGGCTTATTCAAAAGGTATAAAAGGCTTATTTGGAAGTGATGTAGATTTTGATAAATGGAAATTTACTGTACAAGATGATAAAAATTTGAAACTTGCAGGAGCCATAAAATATAAATTTGGAATGGGTGGATTCTTAAATAAGAAACAAGTTTACCTACAAGACTTTCAACATTTTAATGGCAACCAAACCATTGCAGCTAGTGCTTATGTAAATAGTTTTCAATTGGCACCTTTTTATGCAAATAGTACAACAGCATCTTTCTTTGCCTTTGGTCATGTAGACCATCATTTTAATGGACTGCTTACTAATAAGATTCCATTTTTTAGAAAACTTAATTGGAATTTAGTAGCAGGTAGCAATGCTTTTTATGTAAATAAAGCAAACAATTATGTAGAGGTATTTGGGGGTATTGAAAATATTTTTAAAATTTTTAGAGTTGATTTTGTAACCGGCTACCAAGGTAATAAAGTGATATCTGGTTTTAGAATAGGGGCAGGTGGTTTATTAGGTGGAAGCATTAGTAGCAATGCAGGTAGTGGAAATGTGAGTATTAGTTTGTAAGCTTTTCTAATTTCTACTTATCGTTAAAATTATATCTTTGTATTTTAAAATTTGGTTTGCCCTACAAGCATCCTTTCAAATTTATATATCATGCCCGTATTACACAACCGACTAAGCCAAGCTGAGCTTAAGAAAAAATTAGTGGAAGAAAAAGAACCACGCATTACTATTTCGTTTTACCGTTATTTTTTTATTGAAAACCCTGTTGTATTTAGAGATGAAATGTATAAGCAATTTGAAGCTTTAAAAGTTTTTGGGCGTGTGTATATAGCACACGAGGGCATCAATGCACAGGTTAGTTTTCCTGAAAGCAATGCAGAAAAATTTAAAGCCGTAATAGAGCGTACTCAGGGGTTAGAAGGGCTACGGATAAATATAGCTTTGCAACATGAAGCAGAAGAAAATATGAGACCTGCTGGTGGAAAAAGTTTTTGGGTACTTAAAATAAAAGTAAGAGACAAGATAGTAGCTGATGGTATTACAGACGAAACCTTTGATATGGCCAATAAAGGTAAATATGTAAATGCGGAAGAGTTTAACAAATTAAGCAATGATAAGCATACCATTATTGTAGACATGCGCAATCATTATGAATATGAAGTAGGCAGGTTTGAAAATGCAATAGAAATACCCAGCGATACTTTTAGGCAACAATTACCGATGGCAGTAGATATGTTGAAACATGAAAAAGAAAAAAACATCATCATGTATTGTACTGGAGGTATACGTTGCGAAAAAGCAAGTGCATTTATGTTGCACAATGGGTTTAAAAATGTATATCATTTAGAAGGAGGTATTATAAACTATGCCAATAAAGTAAAGGAAGAAGATTTATCAAATAAATTTCATGGAAAAAACTTTGTGTTTGACGATAGGCTGGGGGAGCGGATAACAGATGAAATAATTGCAAAGTGCCACCAATGCGGTGAGCCAGCAGATACGCATACAAATTGCCTAAATGATGGCTGCCATTTATTATTTATACAATGCGAAAGTTGTAAAGAAAAAATGAAAGGCTGCTGTAGTAAAGATTGTAAAAATATTTATACATTGCCTATTGAAGAGCAGAAAGAATTAAGAAAAGGAGTAGACAAGGGCAATATGATTTTTAATAAGAGTAGACAGAGAATGCCAAAATTGTAAATTATAGTATTGCACTTAGAGATGATATCTTTTTAAAAATGTAATCTCTATGAAGTACAGAAAGACAAAAAAATAGGTTGCCTGTAGGAAAGGCAACCTATTTTTTTGCAATATTCAATTACTATAACAACATTCCGTTTTCTCTACTTTCTAAAATGTTATTTTCTGATTGACTTATTTTTCGTTCTGCTAATTTTAATTCAGAAGAAATTTTATCAGAAAACTGCTTAGCTATGTTTTCTAACTTGTAATGCTCAGTTATAT
>JAYVID010000330.1:0-7949 GCA_043770525.1 Ferruginibacter sp. | reverse complement strand
ATGGTTAAGCTAAAGTAGTATGGTGTAGGAATAAAATACGGCACACTTATGCGAATGGCAGAAAATAGGCTGTGAATGACGGTTTTATTGAGGGAAGTGAAATCTTAAATTATTTATTATTTACTATTTATCATTTATTATTTCGGGGAGGGGCTGCTGTTTTTGGCAGCTTATTAAGAAATCGGGGGAATATGATAATATTTATAGTGGTATATAAAAGCTACCTAAAAATGTTTATTTACAACTATTATACTCATTTATTATTTGCAAAAGCACTGCTTTTCTACGAGGGCTATTATCGCTTAATAAAAATGGATAAAAGTAATCTTTGCTTTTACTTTTTATTTTTTCGGCAAGTGTTGGGCAGTCTTGTACATAACTGCTCATTTTTTCATCAAACTTTGGGGTAAATTTTGATGAAGCCACATCAAAGATTTCATTATTATTTGAATTAGGCAATTGTATAAAAAATTGTGTTTTTACATCATTGGTATTATTGGTATTATTTTTTGTAACTAGTTCTATTTCGAATAAACTAATACGACTGCCAGGCACAGATATTTCTTTTACAAATTTTTGTACATCCCTATTTACAGCATTACCTACTATTGTTTTTACAAAATAAGTACCACCATTTATGTACATAGATTTTATATCTGCCAAAGTATAATTTACATATTCTTTGCTTGTACCTTCGGCAAATGCAATACGATTAGCGGTGTAATAACTTCCTAATAATCTTGCATTTATTTTACCGTTTAGCATTGTACCATTTGTAAGCGTAAGGCTTGCAGGTTGTCCTCTCATATCATTTACACTTGCATAATATGGTGCATTACAATTGGTAAAAAAAATAGCGATACTTACTATTAATATGAATGTTTTCATTATTGTATGTTTTAGTTTTTTATAAAAATATTTTTTACCGATGTAGTACTTTCCTCATTAATAATATTTACTAGTTCGATATATTTTGCTAGGTTAAAACGTTTTTGTACTATGTAAGTTATGGCTCCAATAAAATTCAAATTAGCCAAAGTACTTATAGGCGTATTTTTATCTATGTTACTTGTATTACATCTAATTATAAACTTCTTATTTAAAGGAACATTAACTATTTTGTAGGAATAAGTTGTTTCACTAATTTTATTTAACCGTACTGTATAATTTTGTAACTCCTCCCCCATTTCATATTCCACAGCCTTTTGCTTTCCTTTTGTAATAGTATATTCAAAAACTTCGTGTATGGTTAAGTGCAAACCCTTTTTTGAAATATCATTTGTAAATGTTAATGCTACACCAGATTCGTTTTTTATAATACCAGTAAGCGTTCCAAATTTTACTTCTTTAATTATAGAAATACTTATTTTTCTACAAGATACTTTTGCATGTAAAATAGTATTAGTTAAAACTATAGCTACAAATAATAAGGAAATATATTTAATGGTACTTTTCATTTTTTTAATAACTTTTTGTGTCTTTAGAAATGATATGATTATATTTTTTACAATTTCACTACTTCTATAAAACTTATTTTATTATCAAAATCTACTGTTTTTTTAGCTCCAAAATCATTATCACTTAAGTTAGGACTACCATAAGAACAAGTAAATTTTTTAAAATTTGGAACAAGTAATCCTTTGGTATTTGTTGTCTGCACTTCACCACTAATGGGTAATTCGCCACCATCTTTTTGGCGTTCGTCATAAAAAGTTACACTATAGCCTTTTGGTATTTTTGCACTGCTAATGGTATTGTTCCAAGTTTTCATAACTACAGCAAAATCATACTCACCTTCTCCATCTAAGATTAATGGCTTTCCTTTATAAATTGGATCGGGGTATAAATAAATTTTAGTACCATTTGGGTTAAAAGAAATGTTAGTATCATAAACTCCTACAAGTTTAACTGAAGGCTTATGTTTATTTAATTTGGGAAAAACTTCTTTTTCTACGGTAGTATTAATTATCAATTTACCAACAGCATAAATCTCCTTTTTTAATATTTTATAATCAACTATATTATTATCTACTACCGCATCCTTTTGCATAGATTTTACTTCAATTTTTACTTTGCCATTTGTGCTATAATAATTAAACGATGGAGCTACAATGTATCTTTTAGCATCATCACTACTAAAGGTAACTAGTGTATCGTTTTTATAAAGATAAAGTGACACAGCTTTTTCTGTACTAAATGTTTTTACAATACTTTGATATTTACTCGTATCTAAATATTGTGAAAATGCCAATATTGGAAACGTAGCCATTATATAAAAAATTAATCTTTTCATTTTTCAAATTTTACTTTTCTTGTTCTATTACCTTACTGAATAATTTAAAATAAATCCTCTTTTTCTATTAGTAAAAAACATTATTAATCTTTCCATTTTAATGTACCAGAAGTATCGTAATTATTAATTAAATAGCAAAGCTGCTGCACACCTGTTTTTAAAGTTACTTTTACTAATATCCCTTTGCTAGAATTTTTATTTACATAGTTTGCATTTTCTGTAGCAGCTATATATCCATTTGTTTCTTCTATTTTTACACAATCTATTGTTGCTATATCTGCAATAGGCACTCCTTGTACTTTTACAAAATCTTCATTAACACCAGATGCTATTACACCTGCTGCTACAAAGTTTTGTATGGTAACTAATTTTGCTGCAAAAACATGATTAACAGCTTCCAAACTTGCATCCCAAATAATTTGCTTTGGTGCACAAATTCCATAGTAATCATACTGGCTTTGCTTAGAGCCAAAAACAGTTCTAAACAAATCAGTACCTTCTACAAAACTGGAAAAACTAATAGTACCTGCTGCACCACTACCGCCATAAAAAAACAAAGGCATTGTACTACTTGCTGTAATAGTTCCATTGCCACTAGTGCATACATTATTACCCACAGGAGTAAGTAATTTTTTATAGGTTTCTATTAATATATTTGTTGCTTTACTTACTTTAAGTGAGGCAGGAATAATGCAATTGTTGTTTTTGTTTTCATCTTTATTTTGCTTTACTTGTGCCATAGCTGGTGCTGCAATAAAAATTGCAATAACGATTATTATTATTTTATTTTTCATTTTTAAGATTTATTTTTTTGAAAAAATTATTTTTTTATAATTCAATTGGGTATTTTTAATAAAAATCAATCTGCCCCACCAATAATTGCCTGATAAATAAATTCTGCATTAGCTATATAATTATTATTAGGAATAGTAAATATGTTTTTTCCCATATACAACTTCTGTTTAAATCCCTCATTACCCCAAGTAAAATAAGGATTACCGTCAAAATGAATATCTGGATTAAAATTCCCTGTTTGATTAAGTAAACGGAAATATAATGAGCCAGTAGCATTATTATATGTCCAACTGTTAATATTGCTTGGTATAAATCTTATGAAAATCTTTTTATCTACTGGTATGTTAGTAATAGAATAATAAAATCCAAATTTATCTGCTGGTACATCTGTAGTTGGTGCTAGTGTAAGTGTATATTTTACATTTACAGTTTTACCTATTACATCATTGGCATCCAAATAATATACTTGTACATATAATTCTCTGTCTAAGTAAGTAAGTGGTACTTTACAAGCTTCTTTTGGCATAGTAATAAAGCCTGAGAGAGAGCATTTAGCTGCTACTGCCGCTTGCACAGTATTTTGAAATATAGAGGAATCTACTTTCGTAGCATAAGGGCTTGTTTTAGCAGTATCTTTTACCACTTTGATATTTGGTAAATTTACTACTGGTGCTGTGGCTCTTTGCCTGGTTACTTTTTGTGCAGTTGCATTAAATGTTATAGCTAGCAAGCATATTGCTACTATTGCAATTATGGTTATTTTTTTCATGATTTGTTTTTTATTATTTACCAATATTTTTTATAACTTCATCTTTAGTATCATTCAAACTTTTCATTATAGTTGTAATCATTTGAAGCATTGTTCCTCTTTGCGATACCAAACTTTGCATTCTGACCATAGCCATTTCTTTCCCTTTACCATTGGGTAATTTATCAATCATCATTTTTTGTTTGGCAATTAGTTTTTCAAAAGCATTATCCGATATTTTTTGAGCTTCATTATAATCGTCTATCAATTTTTTAAGTTCTAGAGAATCTGTGTTTAAAGTATTTATAGGCATATTTATATTATTACTGCTATTTACAACGTCTATTATAACTGGCGTTGCAGGCTGCTCTACTTGTTTTTGTACAACTGGTGCTTTTACTTTTTTTGAATTAAATTTTGTATCTATTTGTGCATTGACAGTATTGTTTGTAGTTAGTATAAAAGCGGATATTATAACTATGCAGATTATTTTTTTCATTATTTTGTAGTTTATTAATATGAGTCTTCGAATTATTTCATTTAAATAAATTCATAACACAAAAATGCATTCTTTTACAAATTATAAACATCAACTCATGGTGAACTGCCGTAAAAATTGAGTGAGTAGCAGATTGGTTGAGGGAAGCAATATTAATTTAATTAATAAATTATATGCTGAAAAAAATATTAAAGAATAAATTTTTAGTATCTAACCTAAAAATAGATTTTACATTGTTTTACAGAAAAAATACTTTTCAAAATTTACACTTACTCACATAAAAAACTGCCACTTTTTCAAAGTGGCAGTAATAAAATTAATTTTAAATATTTCAATAAAAGCATATCAGTATTATACTTTTCTTATTGCAGAGCAAATATTAATTTTTATATACTTATTCTTTTTTTGCATCTACATCAAAACTCAAATCAATTTCTTGCCCCACTACATTTACTTTCTTTTTTACAATGCCTTTAAACGATTCGTTTTTAGATGCATCTATTGTTACAGGAAAATAATTTTTATCTTCTAAGTTTTTCTTCATTGTTTTAAAAGCTTTTGCTACAGGATAGTCTTGATAATTTAATTCGTAAGCCAAGGAATATTTTACAAAAGCATACAACTGCCTAAATTTCACGGCTGCTGTAAAATCGATGGTGGCTTCATTTAAAAATAATTTTATTTCTTTTGTTTCTTGGTTGTACTCCGCATCTACCAATATATTAAAGCAAGCAGGTGTTACAAGCATTCTTGCTCCAAAGCCAAAGCCAAAAGTTTCCTTATCTACCGTAGCACTAGAAAACGGTATGGTTGGCGGTTTCACTTCAAATATTTTTATGAGTCTCGTATGGTCGTATAAGTCTTCTTTAATATCGTCTCTAATTGCTTTTTTAGGATCTGCACCAAATGTAAATTTTGTAGCATTGCCTTCTATATAACCTTTCATTTTAATAATGTTTCCTGTGTTACTAGCCTTTGGGTATCGTAATGTTATACTAGCTTCTAATACACCTGTGTATATCCACCAATCTTCTGCAGATCTATTAAAATTTCTAAACTTATACGTTTGCTTTACTGTACCGCTATAAGTGCCACAATATGTTTTTAATAAAATATCTGCAATAAAAGTTATGATATCGCCTGCTGTGCCTAGTACTCCATTTGGCCCTATTAAACCTCCAATATCATCCCCTACAGAAGCAAGAATTTTACCTGCCTCACCTGCTCCAAATTTTTGTGCATCGGTAGGTGGTTTACCTTTCATTACTTTCGAAGATATTTCTGTAAACTTACCTGTGGCATAAGGTATTCCCTTATCTATAGCTATATTTTTTACTACTCCTTTTAGCGTTTTAGCTCCAAAATTACAGATGGTACTATAAGCAGCTAAGCATTCTTTTAAGCCATTCAATGCATCACATATTGTATAGGACGTAGGTTTATGGCTTAAAAATTCGGCTGCTTTTTTTTCTCTTTCTTTTATTTCTCTTAATGTTTTTTGCATTTCCGATAAACCACCTGAAAGCGAAGCTTGCATTGCCTTACCAGATTTTACAAGATCGGCAATTTTTTTATTTGCTTCATTTATATGTTGATATAACACTACTGTTTTTTCCAATGATTGCTTTACGCTTTTATATTTTTTTTCTAGTTCTATACCATCTTTTGAGCTTAATAATTTTTTGCAGTTTGTATAATTTTCTTCTACTACAGTAATAGCTTTTTTAGTAGATGCTATATTATCTTCTGCCATATATTGTATATCCACTACTAGCTCTACCTTAATACTTTTTGTAGTATTTTTTTTATTATCGCTGCTGTACAATACAAATTTATAATCCCCTTCTACTACAGGTGCTTCCCAAATACAAAAATAATTTCCTTCTTTATCCATTGGCAGCAAAGTGTCTATTGTATAACGCTGTGGACCTGTAATTACAATTCGTACATTTTTATTATTCTCGTATTTTATACTCGATCCTGTTACTTCTATAGTAGCTCCCATAAAAGTTTTTTCGGGCAGATCCAATAAAATAAGAGGATCACCTGTTTGTGCAAAAGAAATTTTTGTTATACTAAGTAGTATGCAACAAAATAATATTAGTTTTTTCATTTTTATTTTTTTAAAAATTATTCTACATACATTTCTACATCAAATTTTCCGTCGGTTACTTTTATCGTTTCGCCGCCATTTTCTTTATCTACTGCCGTAAAACTAAAAGTGCCAATTGCCCTATCATCTTTTGCAGTGGTTAGTTTTACCTCTCCTTCAGTAATAGAATAATTTTTTAGGTTTTTATATTTTTCATCTCTAATGCTGTAACCAGCCAAGTTCATGTTAAAACCTGCTAGTTCAGCTTTTTTATAAATAACACCTCCCCCTGCTTTATAATCTTTTGTATAATTTAAGGAGGCTAATAATAATTGTTGTGTATTTTTCCCATCGGGGCAGCTAAAAGTTAAGCTAGCCAAGCCTAGTTTTTTTGTTATTCCACACAGAAAATTTTTGGCTTCCCAAGGTTTTCCATTTATTAAGCAAGTGGCTTTACTTGAAGAGGATGAAGCATCACTTGTACTTTCTACAGCACTAGTTGAATTTTCGTTTTTGCTATTACAACTTGTAAAAATAGCGAAGCATACTAATGCTATTGTTGTTATCTTTTTCATTATTTATTTTTTAAAAATTAGTTTCGTTGTTTTATTTAATACATTTCAGCAGCAGGTGCTTTAAAATGGAAATAATCATTATCCATAATATCTAAAGCAATTCCTTTTTTGTTTGTGCCTCTAATTCTTCCTATTCGTATATTTCCTTTAGATGTTTTACCGAGGTAGCCGTCTCCTTCTTTAATCGTAAGGTTATTTACTCTTATCGTATCGCCAGTAGATAAAATTATATTGCAACTTGTGCAGCTTAGTTTCTTAAAAGAAATAGAGCCTTGTTTTTCAGGTTTATCGCTAAAAATTATAACCCCTTCAAATGTTTTTTCATAGTCAGCAGAAAAACAAGCAGTGCTAACATTTGGTGTATTAGTTGCTATAGCTTTGCTTTCTATATTTTCTTTCTTTTCATTATTACAACTTGTAAAAATGGTAATGTTTATAAATAATACTAAAATTATTTTTTTCATAATTTTAAATTTTGTTATTAAATATTATTTCAGTTTTCTATTTTTATTACTTTATCATTTCAATATCGTTTACAATATCAGGAACTGCTTTTGTGCAAATTTTTACCCTGTTATCATTTGCATTTATTAGAGAAGTATATGGGGTGTAACAATCTCTACAACCATCGGAAGTATTTGTAAAATATGCACCTAACAAATTAAAATTTCTTTGGATTTCTACAGCTATATATAATGGTTTTCGTAAATCTGCCTTTGCAATTAAATCTTGTACATTTCCAAAAACAACAATAAACCTTTTATTAAATGGTAAACGAGTAAATTTATATGGTATATCATAAGCATTACTGCCAGCAGGCAAATCATTGTTTGTTGCTGTATTTGCAATATTTATTTTAGCGCCAAGTTTATATTTTGTAATATCATTTGGAGCATCTATTACTTCATATAATTCTATTTTATAATCGGCCCAAATTGTTGAGTTTT
>JAYVID010000329.1:0-16820 GCA_043770525.1 Ferruginibacter sp. | reverse complement strand
AAAATGCTTGGGTCACCCAAAACAAAAAAAACAAAAACTGATTACCAAATACTTATGAAGCAAAATTGAAAAACTTTAGAAAAGTGCGGAAAACAGGAGGGACTGTGTCATTGTTGAGACAGCCCCTTTTTATTTTACATTTAAATATTTTATAACATTTCTTTCATAACCTCAACAAGCTCTGTTTTTGTAAAAGGTATACCCATTATTTTATTATAGGCTTTTGCATCTACCATGTAAATGTCTCTTATTATTTTTATTAATTGCCCATTATTTAATTCTGGTATCAATACTTTGTCAAAGTTTTTTATAATGTCTCCAAGGTTTTTAGGGAAAGGTCTTATGTATCGTAAGTGTGCATGAGATATAGATGCGCCTTGTGCTTGCAATTGTGCACAAGCGCTTTTTATGGATCCATAAGTACTACCCCACCCAATCACCAATACACTCCCTTTTGCTGCACCACTATCCAATTTTTGTTCAGGTATATGGTCGGCTATTTTATCTATTTTTTCTTGTCTAATTTTAACCATCAGTTGGTGGTTCTCTGGGTCGTAACTAATATTACCGGTAATGTTTTGTTTTTCTAATCCACCAATGCGATGCTCCATAGCAGGAGTACCAGGTATTACCCATGGCCTTACTAAATTTTCATCTCTCAAGTATGGTTGAAATTTTTCTTCGCCATCACCAAGTTGTGTTTTAAATGTTGTTTTTATTTCTGGCAAGTCTGCACTTTGTGGAAACTTCCAAGGCTCTGCACCATTGGCAATATAACCATCACTTAAGAAAATAACAGGTGTCATGTGTTGTACCGAAATTCTAAATGCCTCGTACACCGCATCAAAACAATCGCTTGGGGTACTTGCAGATATTACAGGCATAGGGCATTCTCCATTTCTACCATGGTACGCTTGCATTAAATCGCTCTGTTCTGTTTTGGTAGGTAAGCCCGTACTTGGGCCGCCACGTTGTACATTTATTATAAGTAACGGTATTTCTAACATTACTGCAAGCCCCATGGCTTCTGCTTTTAGTGCCATACCTGGGCCACTTGTTGTGGTTACGCCTAAGTGTCCACCGTAGCTTGCACCAATGGCAGACGTTATTGCAGCTATTTCATCTTCTGCTTGAAAAGTACGTACACCAAAAGCTTTGTGCCTGCTTAGCTCATGCAAAATATCTGATGCAGGCGTAATAGGATACGATCCTAAAAAAATAGGCAATCCACTTTTTTGCGAAGCAGCAATAAGCCCATAAGACAATGCTTGGTTGCCCATCATAGAGCGGTACGTACCTGGCTCCATTACAGCTTTTGCTACTGAGTATCTTGCAGAAAAAGTTTCGGTAGTATCACCAAAATTATAGCCGCTTTGCAATGCTTTTATGTTGCTTTCTAATATCTCTGGTTTTTTACCAAATTTTTCTGTAAGAAAAGTAATGGTATTTTCCATGCTACGATTGTACATCCAATATAAAAAACCCAATACAAACATATTTTTTGCACGGTCTTTTTCTTTAGTACCCATTGTAATGTCTTTCAATGCCTCACGGGTCATTTTAGTTACATCCATTTTTATTACTTCATATCCATCAAGGCTGTGGTCTTCTACAGGGTTTACGCCTTCTGGGTAATTGGCAAGGCGTAAATTTTTTGCATCAAATCCATCTGTATTTACAATAATTTTTCCGTCTTTTTTTAATGCTTTCAAATTCACTTTTAGCGCAGCAGCGTTCATGGCTACCAATACATCACACTCATCTCCTGGTGTAAAAATTCTATCGCTGCTAAAACGAAGCTGGTAACCACTCACCCCTGGTAGGGTACCTATTGGGGCACGTATCTCCGCAGGAAAATCAGGGAAAGTGGCTAAGTCTAGCCCAAGCATAGCACTATTATTGGTAAATTGTGTACCTGTAAGCTGCATACCATCGCCGCTATCGCCTGCAAATTTGATGACTACTTCTTGTAATACTTCTTGTGTATCTGGCATGGTGTTTATTATAATAATTTGTGATAACTTTTAATAATTACGTAATTATAATTTTTAAAGTAATCCCAATATTGTCATTAAGCTAAAAATATTTGTTTATTCTGGATAGTGCAATTTCAATTTGGCTCACAGTCATTAATTTCTTTTTTCTTTCAGACCAATTATGTATGTATTCTACAATAGATTTAATATCAAAAGAATTCATAGATTTTTTTGCCCATAAAACTGTAGCTAGAAGCTCCAAACCAAATGGAGATTCAAATCCTGTAATAAATTCTTGCACTCCATTTAAACGATTGCTTTCTTCATTAGTAAGATTGTTTTTCAAATAAGCATGAACATCAGGCAACTTATCTTCTGATAATTGTAATGGGTCAATTGGTTTCAAATCTTGAAATCTAATTTGCCCTTTAATGTAATAACCTTCTAAATAAGCAAGTAAATGTTTAAGATTCGTTGCATAAGGACCATAAGTACCTTTGGCATAATTTAGTTTTAAGTCTGTTTGTCCCATTTCTTGCATAAAATATGCAAGTTTTTGTAGTTCTAAATGTGAAGTATCAAAGCCTAACACTCTATATGAATCGGCCAAAGCTAGAATTATTGCTCTCGCCTTAGTAAGTGGAGGTGCGATAGCTTTAGTGGTTCGTGAGTAAGAATGATGCCCTGGCTCTATAACCTCAATTTTTACAATATTAGAAATTTCGTTTAATTTTTTTTCAATTAAAGGTTTTACAAATACCCAATCAAGTCCACCATTGCCACAACCTAAAGGGGGTAAAACAATTGATTTAATTTTTTTTTCCTTTATTATTTTTATTAAATCATCTAAACCCTCATTAATATATTCTATTTTAGAATGACTTCTCCAATCCGCCTTTGTAGGAAAATTAATAATGAATTTTGGAAAAGTTAAAAAGCTAGTATTTGTCACAAACATTTTTCCTACTTGCAACTCATTATTTTTACATGCCTTTTTATATAAATTAAAATTTAAAGGATATTTTTCTTTAAATTGTAAAGCAATTCCTTTTCCCATAATACCCACGGTATTTACAGTATTTACCAAGGCCTCTGCCTCCACTTCCAAAATATTTGTACTTAAATAATGTATCATCAATAATAATAATTTGGTCTTATTGCAACTTTTAATGATAAACCAGACTTTGCTATTTCATTTTGCACAAAGTTAGCAACATTATTATTATGCACAACTATTCCAGCTATTGCAGAAATTGGTAAATGTTTATACACTAAAAATTCAGCTTGTTTTAATTCCTTTTTTAAATCTGAGTAAGATAAATACCAGTCGTCGTTTTTAATAATTTCCCAATGCAATTTATCAATATCCGTCATTTGATTATAAACTTGCTTGTGTGCAAGATATGCGTGCCTATCGGTAAATAAAAAAGGAAGATTAGCTTCTCTAATCAAATCAAAATTCGATATGAGATAAATTATATCTTCTTGATTCCCGATATATTCGGATACTTTGTTTTTGAATAAATGATACAGCATGGGCATTTTGTAGTGAAAGTAGAATGGAATATAATCGTTTAAAACTCCGAATGGGTGTAAATTCAATACAGAACTCCCTCTACTATTTATTAAGCTTTTATGACCAATACTTATGTAATTAGGGTCTTGTATATCACAATTACAACAATGCAACCCATTTTGTAGGATAAAACCAATGTTATGATAATCGGTCATTCGCCAAATATACTTTGTGGTGGGAAGCACTTAAATATTCTTTAATTAAATACGGCTAAGATAAATACAATTAAACAAATTTAATTCGATTAAAAACTCTAAAAATGAACAAACTAAAATATTTACTAAAATAATACTAAATAAATTAGTTGTTTATAAATATTATTCCCTATTTTTGTTTCAGCATTTATATTTACACGCAAAACAAGATACATCACTTAAAAAAACAAGCACATGGCAACAGCAGAAAAAAACAACAAAGTAGACAATTCGGAAAAATTAGAAAAGTTTAAGGCACTTAAACTTACGATGGACAAAATAGACAAGGATTATGGCAAAGGCTCGGTAATGATGATGGGTGATAAAGCGGTGCAAGAGCAAGAGGTAATTTCTACAGGTTCTATTGGGTTAGATGTAGCATTAGGTATAGGAGGTTTGCCAAAGGGTAGGGTAATAGAAATATATGGTCCAGAATCTAGCGGTAAAACTACACTAGCTATACACGTAATAGCAGAGGCGCAAAAGAAAGGTGGTATGTGTGCATTTATAGATGCAGAGCATGCTTTTGATAGTAACTATGCACAAAAGCTTGGAGTGGATATTGACAATTTACTAATCTCTCAACCAGACTATGGTGAGCAAGCATTGGAAATTGCAGATCGTTTAATATTGAGTGGCGCACTTGATGTGGTGGTAATTGACTCCGTGGCTGCACTTGTACCAAAAAGTGAATTAGAAGGAGAGATGGGTGATAGTAAAATGGGCTTGCATGCTCGTTTAATGAGTCAGGCATTGAGAAAATTAACTGCTACTATAAATAAAACAGGTACGGTTTGTATTTTCATAAATCAATTAAGAGAAAAAATTGGGGTAATGTTTGGTAACCCTGAAACGACTACGGGTGGTAATGCCTTGAAGTTTTACGCATCAGTTCGTTTAGATATTCGCCGTATGGCACAAATAAAAGATGGCGATGAAATAACTGGTAACCACATTAAAGTAAAAGTGGTAAAAAATAAAGTTGCACCGCCTTTCCGTATTGCAGAGTTTGATATTGTATATGGAGAAGGAATTTCTAAATCTGGCGAAATTGTAGATATGGGTGTAGAGCTTGGTATTGTACAAAAAAGTGGAAGTTGGTTTAGCTACAATGGCGATAAACTTGGCCAAGGTAGAGAATCTGTAAAACAATTGATGATAGATAACCCAACATTGGGTGATGAGATAGAAGGAAAAATAAGAGAAAAAATTAAAGAAAATAAAGCAGGTGTTGTAGAAGCTGAATAAGCTTTTGTATAAATGTTTTAATTATGGGTTAGTAACTAAAAAACCGTCTTTATAAAAAAGACGGTTTTTTAGTATTAAATACTATTTGAGAAAAAAAATTAAATTAATGATTTAATTGTTTTAGCAATTAAGCTTCCGTTGTACCAAATTTGCATTACATAATCACCACTAATAAAATTATCTGGTGTAAGAGAAAAGCTCACTCTCCTTTCTTCATGACTTGGTTCTATTAAAACTTTTCTAGAATATATTTTTTTTCCTTCTCTTGTTTCAAATACTCCAGATTCCCAAGATGAATTTTTTACTACTCTTCCATCTGGTTGTAAAACAACAACCATTATTTCATTTGTAGTTTTACTGGCAGCATTTTTAAAAGAAAATGAACCAATCATTTTTTCTGCTTCTTCTGAGTCATTCGTTTCTTGTTCCTTAGTATTGTTTATCATAACTGCTTGCAATTGCAAAGCAGCAGCAGTGGTAAAATTATTTATTGGTCTTTCTGGTGAGCCTTTGCTTATTATTTTTTGATCTATTGTTACAGTAGAATTATTATTAGTAGATACCTTATTATTTTTATAATCTTTATTTGCAGCCAATAATTGATCTAACATACTTTGTAGTCGCTTGTTTTCTGCAGCCATACCAGAATATCTATTTTGTAATAGTGCTACTTTTATTTGCAATTCTTCTATCTTAAATTTGGCAAGAGCAAGATCAGCATTAGGAGATTTTGCATTTAGCAAATCATCAATTTCCTTTCTTAGATTCGTCATCTCTGCAAGCTTGGCTTCAGCATCTGTATCATTATTTAAATTTTTATCATTTAATAATGAGTTATCTATTTCAAAGGAAGTGTTGTTGTAAATTTTCTCTAAAGAGTCTCTTTCTGTTTTATCATTTTGATTATTAGAGACCGAATTTTGAGCCGCAGGATGAACTATAGCTGTGTTGGTAAAAACAAAATAAAAGATAGTAATAATGGATATAATACCCATTCCTATACCAATTCTAAGTAATAATTCATATTTATCTATTCGCATAATTAAATATTTAGATTTAAATGCGGATTTTCATGTTAGATTTCGATGACAAATATATATATAATTCTAAAACAAACTAATTGTTCAATTGCTGATTAACATAAGCAGTTATCCAGCCCACTTGACCATTTTTAACAAAGTAAAATTGCTTTTTATCTTTTGTACTTTCAAACTGCCTCATAATTTTTAAAATTAATGCAGTACCAGCTAGTAAAGCTTTTTGGTCAAATACTTTGTGAACTCTATTTGATTCTATCAAAAACAACTCCTTTTCTGGGGTGTTTTCAGTAAAAGTTTTAGATAAAAAAGAAGGCTGTATATCGGAAAATTTATTAGAAAGTTTTTCATTAAAAGCAAGTACATCTTTGTAAGAAACTGGTACAACGGAATTATCAATTAATTCTGGATACATTAATGTAGCAGCAGACCAAACTATACCTCCACTAAAAGCAAAAAAATCATTCATATTGTATGCACCACTTTCATTTACAGCATAAATAATTTCTTTTTCTGGTTCACCTGAAATTACCCTAGGAAGCTGCTTCTTAAAATTTTCTACACTTTTATCTTCACCAGCTCTTTTTTCTGTAGCGTTTGTTATAGATTTAGTGCCCCAGCTTAGTGCAAAAAGTTTTAATTCTTTTGTATTCCCATTTTTAAAATATCCTCCTTTAGTATTTCCACTTCCAATATCTATTAAAAATGTATTGTACCTTCTATCTTCTGGTATTATGCCGAGGTGAGATAATTTGGCTTCTTCCATTGCATCTACAGCTGGGAAATTTCTTTTAGGATCTTTTATGATTATACTCAATGAATCGCTTAACTTTTTGAGCATTCCCATTTTATTATCTTTTAATGCTTGCCCTTTTACACCACTGCTAAATACAGTAAAAATTTTGGTAGAAGGAATGTTGTAATCTACCGAGGCTACAGTGTACAATTCGGAAACAGCTTTTAAAGTAGCTGAAAAAGTCAAATTTGAAAATGATATAAAATCAGAATTGATTGAAGAATCTTTAATTGCTGTGAATGCACCCGTAACAGTAGCATTTTTATTCATTTGAATAATGCTCATTTTTACACCTTTTGAGCCTACTTCAATACCTGCATACAAATTAGATTTTCTAATTTTTGCAGACCTATTTGTTTGTGCAAATGATGTGTTTACAATTAATACAAAAAGTATTAATGAAGAATATTTTGGTAAAGTAAGGAGCATTAGGTATTTAATTTTCATAAAATTACGCTTATTAATCTACATTTTTAAGATTGTAGAAAAAATGTGCAAATAATTTAAAATAAAGGCATTTAATACTTGAAAATTATTTATCTTCTTATTGCTAAATCTCCATGCCCTTTGAAATATAGTCCACCAAGTGAGCTATAAAATCCATAGTAAAGTCTGTAGTTTTTATTATTTATGTAATCATTTGCAGACAATAAAATAGCAATAGTATTAGGGCCTATGTTGGTAGTTTTAAAATTTCTCATTTTTACATTTAGCAAACTGTCTGTAATTACAATTTGTAACAGTGCAGGTTTGGATGTACTAAAATTTAAATTGAATTGCTCAATAAAAGGATTAGGGTAAGAAGGGTTTAAGGTTACGTTGCCATTTTCTGTATTAGCCAATTGTATTGTTGTAGGAGATTGCATTAAAGCAAGCTCATTAATACTCCAAAGATTATCAAATGTCCAATCAGTAATATCTAATGGCCCATTTGTATTCCCTACCAAATCTGTACTGGTGTATTTAGAAACATCAATTGATGTATTAACAACATTTTGCACTGCATCTTCGGTTGATTTTTTGCAACCAAGGTTTAATAAAAATAAAATGAGAAAAAAATAAAACGAATTTTTTGAAATGTTGCCTATTTTATATTTAACAAAAAATCTTCAAGAATATAAAGGTACTCATTGTTTTATATTATTCCATTTCCCCCTTCACAAAATCCATCAATACTTTTATTTTCTCAGGACTAAAATCAAATTCCAACCCAGCAGCTTTGTACAACTCAGGCAATGTTTTTGTGCCACCAAAGCTAAGTGCTGTGCAATAATTATCCAATGCTTTTTCAGCATCTTGTTTGTATTGCATCCACATACCAATAGCACCAAGCTGTGCGATGCCGTATTCAATATAATAAAAAGGCACCTCAAACAAATGCAATTGTCGCTGCCAAGCATTGTGTCTAAAGGTTTCTAGCCCACTGTAGTCTATTACATCATCTGTAAACTCTGCTACTATAGCCACCCATGCAGTTGTACGCTCCTCTTGTGTATGCGTAGGGTGCTCATACACCCAATGTTGAAATTTATCTATAATGGCTATCCAAGGAAAAATAGTAATCGTTCTCTCTAGTTGATGTTCTTTTGCTCTAGCTAAGTCAGTTGTATCATCAAAAAATGAATCCCAGTGTGTCATGCTAAACAATTCCATAGCCATGCTCGCCACTTCGGCTATTTCCATTGGGTATTCTTTAAAACTTGTTAATGGTAATGGATGTGCCAAAAAAGAATGTATAGCATGCCCACCCTCGTGCACCATCGTTGTTACATCTCCCATTTGCCCAGCAGCATTCATAAAAATAAATGGTGCGCCACTTTCTGCAAGCGGACAATTATACCCACCTGGCGATTTGCCTTTTCTACTTTCTAAATCCAAATGCTGCATATCTTTCATGCGCTGCAAACATGCCCCAAAAAACGGGCGCAATTTTGTAAAACATTTTACCGATTTTTGCAACAATTCTTCTCCTGTTTTAAATGGTCGTAGCGGTTTAGTGCCTGTAGGCTCCGCTTCTAAATCCCATGGGCGAAGGGTTTCAAGACCAAGTTTTGCTTTTTTCTTTTTATAAATTTCATTTACCAGCGGCATTACATATTGCTTTACTGCATCATGAAATTTATAACAATCTTCTTTTGTATAATCAAACCTACCCAGCTCTTTAAAACGATAATCTCTGTAATTATCAAAGCCAGCATTCGTGGCTTCTTTGTTACGCAAGCTTATTAATTTATCGTACAGTTCATTTAGTTTTTCTTTTTCTTCCAGCCTACGAGTTTGTATTTTTCTATACACTTCTTCTCTCAAATTTCTATCCTCATTTTCTAAAAACTTGGCTGCTTGTTGTAAAGTATATTCTACACCATTCACTTTTACCATCATTGCGCCTGTTACTTGCCCAAACTGTTGTTGTAATACAGCTATTTCTGCTTGCAGCGGAATATTCTCTGCTCTAAATAATTCTATATTTTTCTTTGTGCTGCGTATGTAAGTGTGGTACATAGCTTCGTCCAATTCAGTCAAAAAAGGCGAAGCCACTAATTTTTTATTCAATGCATCACTGTATGGTTGTATATGTGGTTGTATTTCCATACAAAAGAAATTAAAGGCATCTTCCAATGCTTTGTTTTCATTATCGCATGTCATTTTTATTTGTCGCCAGCATGCATCTTCATTCACTGCTGCTTCTAGTTCACTCATATCCAGTAACCATTTTTCTAAACTTTCTTTACTGGTAATTTCTTCCTCGATCAATGTTTTAAAATATGGCTCAAGCGTCGCCCATTCTGTTACTGCAAAGTCTTTGGGAAGATAATGGCGTTGTAATTTTTTTATATCTGCTGTGTACATTTTTTAGTATTTAGTACTGAGTACTTAGTATTGAGAAGAGATTTGGGGCTGTGAGCTCCTATACATTGTTCAAATTTTGTTCGGGCTATTCTCTGCAATCTTTTTTGTTCGTTCCTAACAATAAAGGATTTCCGTTTCTATCCCGCAGCCTTTCATCAGTACATTTTTTATCGACTTTTATAGGCGTTGTGTCCTCGGGTTTTACCCAGTCCATGGGTTTCACCCATGGTTACTCAAGGTGAACCCCTTCGGGGTTCGTTTTAAAATGGAAATTTCATTTAACTATTTACCTAAATGTAACTAATTAAATGAAATTCATGTACTGTAAAATAAATCTTAAATCAGAAATCCAACAATCAGAAATCCTTATGCCATCTTTCTCGGTGTATTTATTTTTTTTGCTGGGCCACTTTTTATGGCAGCTGCCTTAGGAGTTACAGATTTTGCAGCAGCTTTTTTCTCTACCACAGCAGGTTTTTCTTCACCTAATTCATCTTCGCCTGTAGTTTGCTCAGTAAGTTTAATTTCAATTCCTGCTTTTTCAAGTATTTCATACCACTTTACCATTTTCTTCATATCGCTTGCATACACTCTCTCAAAATCCATATCTGCATATACTTTTTCAAAGTATGCTTTTATAGCTTTATTATCAGCTTTTGCATCTGGCTTTGCTTCTTTACTTACTTTCATAGCTAAAAAAACATCTACTAAGTTTACATTATCTTCTTTTGTAAAAATTTCAATACTTTCCAAATGCGAGAAACTATGAATACGGTTACTTACAAATTTTGAAGATTTATCTTCCAAAGACCGAACAATACCACCATCTGCCTTTGAAGACACTAATTCGTACAAACCACCAAGGCCTGTTACAGATACTATTTTATTATAACTCATGTTTTAAATTTGAAGACGCAATTTAGCTTATAAAAAATTAATAATTAACGAAAGGTTATATACTATTAATAAATTTAGCACCATATTTGCACTTGAATATCTGTTTATGAAAAGAATTATACCTACTGCCCTATTTATTTTAGCTTTTGCTAATGCCAATGCCAATGCATTTTCTGATACTAATGACACGCCTATTGCTAGAAAAAGCCGCCATGAAGACATAAAAACAGAGTTGGTAAACTGTGACAAAATGGATGGCAAAATAGATGGTAAACTTACAGTTGGTAAAAATGATGCCTTGAATGAGCAACTTACTTCTTTACTTTTTACCAAACCAAATGAATTTAGAAACTGGATAGAAATTAATGACGTTCAAATAACTACAAATAATGATAAAGTAAAGTATTTGAAATATGTTGCCGACTTATTGGTGTTTTTTAGGGTAAGTAAAAGAGAAAACGAAATAAAATATTCAGACCTTCCAGAACTTTTTTCTGTTGCAGATAAAATAATGAAAACTAAAGCAGAAGGCAAATCAATAATGCCTTTTTTAGAAGAATCTAATTACGCTGTTGCAAAAATATGCAATCAAATTTTTACTGATAATGCTGATAAAAAATTAGGTCAGAAACTTGTTTATTTAAAACTTGTTTCGTTAAACCCTGATAAAATTTTACAAACCATAGCACCCTTTGCTGATGAAAGTTTTGCTGATAGCCTTATTGTATTAGCATGTAAAAGAAACCCGGAAAAATTTTATTCTTATTCATCTGCTACAAAAACAATTTTGGGTAAATTAATTCATAGAAATAAAGACCCTATGGTAAAGCAAATTGCGGTATTGAGTCAAACTCCCAATGCATTGCTTTATTTTCCATTTTTAGATGATTTATTATCTGAAAGGCAAAGCATAGAAGGCATAAAAAAATATGTAGGTGATGGAGAACAAGGTTATGATAGTGTAGGATATTATAAATTATTAGTAAGTACTGCTACCGCATATTATAAAAGAATGACTGCTCCATTGCTAGATACCCCTACAGGCTATAATGGTAAAAATGGGTTTATAGAAACTTTGCGTGGTAAAGGATACCAACATTTTGTAAAGCAAATTAATGATTTACATGATCAAGGCAACCTTGCCATAAGAATGAAATCTATTCAACCTCTAACAGCACAAGAGTTGTATTACATGATGGTATTAGGCGAAAACGATATTTATACCAGCAGCTATAAACATAGTTTTGCAAGAATGTTGCAACTACTAGGCACAAAACCTCGTACAGATTCTTTATTACTTTCGGTGCATTTTGATCATTTTAAAAAGTTTATTAAAATGGCCGCTAATTATAATAAACTAGATACTTTTTTAAAATTAATGCCTGCGACCAGAAGTAAATATATAATGGAGGCTTTTGTATCTGGCTTAGATAAAAATAATTTGGAAGATGCTGTAGATGTAGCCGATGCATATAGTAGCATTACTGATAAAAAACTACAGCAAAGCATGTTGCAAAATGTAAAAGATTTTGAAATAGCTGCAATAGATAATAATAATAAACAAGGTAAAGTGGTTTATGGATTGTTGAAAATAATTTTTCTATCTTTAAATGATTCTACAATAAACCTTACAAAAGAAATTGGGATACCTCCAATTTTTGATGTATCTAATAAATATGTACAAGATGTAAAAGGCAATATTGTAGAGCAAGTGTTTTTTTATGGGGATAAAGATGGAAAAGATTTTTATCCAAGATTTAAAAACACTTTCTCATCAAAAGAATGGAAGGTTACAGAAAAAAAAGAATGGCTTGAAGCAGTTTCACTAAAAGGAAATATTATGGTATTTGCAAACAGACCCTTAGAAAGTGATGCAAATTTAGACGATAGCGCACAAATACATTTAGGAAAATATCTTGTAGAAAAAGGTCTTAAGCCTACGATGGTAGTGCATAGAGGGCATAGCTATTGGCTACAACGTACGATGGATCGTATGCCTGGTGAGGCTAAAATTGTATTGCTGGGATCTTGCGGTGGATACCAAAATTTAAATAAAATATTAGATATTAACCCTGATGCACATATTATTTCAACTAAAGAAATAGGCACTGGAGATATTAATACACCATTATTTACTTACATGAACCAAGCATTTATGAATAGTACAGATTTATCTTGGAAAAAAATGTGGGGTACACTGGGTAAATCTTTTTTGAAAGACCAAAGCAAAGCTGTAAGAGATAGCTGGGAAAATTATGTGCCACCTTACAAAAATTTAGGTGCAATATTTTTGAAGGCATATAATTTAAAGATGAATGTAGAGTAAGATGAAAAATATTTACATCTTTACTGGGCTTGGTGCCGATGAAAGGGTTTTTCATAAAATTAATTTTGCAAACTACAACGCTATTCATATAAAATGGATAACTCCTTTGCAAAATGAATCTATAGAAGCTTATGCATTAAGACTTACAGAACAAATTACAACCAACAATCCTATTTTAGTTGGTCTATCATTTGGTGGGATGATGGCTGTAGAAGTAGCCAAGCATATTGCTACAGAAAAAATAGTCCTAATTTCTTCATCGAAAAATAAAAATGAAATACCTTTTTATTATAAGCTTGCGGGTAAAATAAAACTGCATAAAATTATACGAGCAAGGTTTTTGGTGAAGGCAAATAAAATTACAAATAAGGTATTTAGTGTAAGAACATCAGAAGATAAAAAGATAATATCATCTATGATGGGTGCAAGTGATGTGAATTTTTTAAATTGGGCTATTGATAAAATAGTAAATTTAAAAAACGAAGTAGTACACAAAAATTTAATTCATATACACGGTACAGCGGACAGAATTCTACCTATGGCTTTTGTAAAAGCAGACATAGTAATAAAAGGTGGAACACATTTAATGATCATGAATAGAGCAGATGAAGTACAACAAAAAATACTAGATGCAATAAAATGATTTTTTCATAACACAATTCTGCTATCTTGTTCGTAAATTACTGCTTCAATCAATCTCAAATGAAGCAAATATTTTTTTTCCTTTTCGCAACTATAAGTTTACACACAACCGCTCAAACCCTTGAGCAGCTTAACAAACAAAGAATTACCTTGCCTAATGGTTGGAGCCTCACACCCGTAGGTAAGAGTATGCCATTGGGAGATTTACCATTGAACATTGCTGTAAGCAAAAGTGGAAAATATATGGCGATAACCAACAATGGGCAAAGCACCCAGAGCATACAATTATTAGATGCTAAAAAAGAAATAGAATTAGACAATATAAAAATAGCCAAAGCGTGGTATGGCTTAAAATTTTCTGCAGATGAAAAACGTTTGTATGCAAGTGGGGGAAACGATAATTTTATTTTGCAATACAATATTGTAAATAATAAATTGGTAGTAGCAGATACATTTAAAATAGGCACAAAGAAAAAAGAATTGCTTTCGCCAACAGGAATAGAAATAGACGATGTACAACAATTATTGTATGCAGTTACCAAAGAAAATAATACGCTCTATATTGTAAGTTTACAAACAAAGGAAATAATTTTTCAAATAAAATTAGAAGCAGAAGCATATACTTGTTTATTATCTCCCGATAAAAATACATTGTACATTAGTTGTTGGGGTTTTGATAAAATTTTATTTTTTGATACAAAATTGAAAACAATTGCTACTACAATTGCTGTAGGCGATAACCCCAATGAAATAATTTTAAACAAAAAGGGAACTCATTTATTTGTAGCAAATGCAAATGATAACAGTGTTTCTATAATTGATATTGCACAGCAAAAAGTAGTAGAAACGTTGAATGCTGCACTATACCCCAATGCGCCAAGTGGCAGTACCACCAATGGTTTGGCGCTAAGTGCCAATGAAAAAATATTGTACATTGCCAATGCAGATAATAATTGCTTAGCTGTTTTTGATGTAAGTGTTATTGGTAAAAGTTTATCAAAAGGATTTGTACCTGTGGGTTGGTATCCTACAAATGTAAAAGTGATTGGTAAAAAAATATTTGTAGCAAATGGCAAAGGTTTTTCATCGCAAGCAAATCCCTATGGGCCTAGTCCGTTTAAGAAAAAAGAAGCCGTAATATACCAACAAGGTGATACTGCAAAGCCGATAGGTGTGCAATACATTGCAGGATTATTTAAAGGTAGCATGAGTATTATTGCTGAGCCAAATGAGAAGCAATTAAATATTTTTAGCAAAGCAGTGTATGCAAACACGCCTTACACAAAAGCAAAAGAAACCGATGCAGATGGTGTGGTGGGAAATCCTATTCCAAAAAAAGTAGGTGATAAATCTCCCATAAAATATGTGTTTTATGTTGTTAAAGAAAACAGAACTTATGACCAAGTGTTGGGTGATGTGAAAAGAGGAAATGGCGATGCAAATTTGTGTTTATTTGGAGAAAAAATTACACCCAACCAACATAAATTAGTAGATGAATTTGTGCTGCTCGATAATTTTTATGTGGACGCAGAAGTGAGTGCCGACGGGCATAATTGGAGCATGGGTGCTTACGCAACAGATTATTTAGAAAAAACTTGGCCTACAAATTATGGTGGGCGTGGTGGTAAATATGATGCAGAAGGAAACCGAGCAATTGCCAATAATAAAGTAGGTTTTATTTGGGATCATTGCAAGCGAAATAAGGTGAGTTATAGAACTTATGGAGAGTTTGCAGATGATGGTAGAGCTAACATTCCTGCTCTAAAAAATAATATGTGTAATTATTTTGAAGGGTACAATACATCTGTTTGGGATACTACAAGATTTTTTCAATGGAAAAAAGATTTTGATTCTTTGATAAATATAAATGCAGTGCCACAATTGAGTACCGTTCGTTTTGGTAATGATCATACCGAAGGATTGAGAAAAGGTAGGCCAACACCGCAAGCATTTTTAGCAGATAATGATTTTGCTGTAGGCATGTTTATTGAACATTTAAGCAAAAGTAAAATATGGAATGAGACTGCTATTTTTATTTTGGAAGACGATGCACAAAATGGCGCTGATCATGTGGATGCACATAGAAGCACTGCATACCTAGCAGGTGGATTTGTGAAAAGAAACTTTGTAGATCACACCATGTACAGCACATCATCTGTGCTAAGAACAATAGAATTAATACTAGGAATGCCGCCCATGACACAATACGATGCTGCTGCAAACCCAATGTGGCGTAGCTTTCAAGACAAAGCATTGCCATCTACTTTTACTGCCATTACACCCAATATTAATTTAGCAGAGAAGAATGTAGTAGCAAATTATTGGCAACAAAAATCTGAAATGATGGATTTTTCAAAAGAAGACGCTGCACCAGATGATGAATTAAATAAAATTTTGTGGGTAGCCATGAAGGGTGAAAATAGTATAATGCCATCGCCTAAACGTGCAGCATTTATAAGGGTTTCGGGAAAAAAAGATGATGATGATTAATGCAATTCTTTTTACATTTTTTCTTTCAAAAAAAAATATTTTAAAAAAATATTTGGTAGTTTCAAAAAAATAAATTCATCTTTGCATTGCAAAACAAAATTAAAAACAACGACATGTTACGCATAAACCTACATATTGAAATGGCAAATTGCTTTAGTTTACCGAAGGGAGATTATAACAATTGCGGGGCATGTTATGCTGATGAATAGTAAAAACTAATTCGATATAACTTAAGCCCCGCCTACAACAGCGGGGTTTTTTAATAGAATAAACGTTAAGAGAAAATAATAATATTCAAACAATTACAGACTCTAAAGTCCCCCTTCGGGGGATTTAGGGGGCAAAAAAACAATAAAACAATTTAAATGATTCATTCACAAAAAAATAAAACCAGCATGCGCTATCTATCACCGATTAGTATAGGAATATTTACCCCAAAGGCAAATTTTATTTTATGTAATGAAAAAGAAATAGATAGTACCATACGATTGTGCAAACATCGAAAGAAGGAATAATAAATTCACTCTAGCAGAAAAGTCCAATCGTAATAAAGAAAAACGATTGGGCTTTTTTTATGTGTCTGAGACCTTAAGCTTAATCTTCAAAGTATAAAAGAGCTATCAGGTGTCTGACACATTTATTGAAGAGTGTAAAAAAGGAGAAAATGAAATTTTTAATTATTGTAATTGTTATTCACAAAGTTGAAGTCCTCCGCCTGTCGGCGGAGATTTAGGGGGCTAAATAATATATGCAGGAGGAGGAATGAGAGTGTTCCCTGTGAGATGCAA
>JAYVID010000328.1:0-22673 GCA_043770525.1 Ferruginibacter sp. | reverse complement strand
TTGAATTAAAGCTTGGAAAATTTAAACATAGCTATAAATCGCAAATGGAGCTTTACCTGCGCTGGCTAGAAAAATATGAAATGCGTGTACACGAAGAGTTGCCTATCGGCCTTATATTATGTGCAGATAATAAAACAGAAATAATGGAACTTTTAATGATAGATGAAAAAAGAATACGAGTAGCCAACTATGCAACGGAGATGCCAGAAGCAAAAATAATACAGCAAAAGCTAAAAAAAGCCATTAGTAATGCAAAAGCCAAAATAGGCAAATAGTTATTACCATATTTTTAAAAGATAAAAGTGTATGATAAAACGCACCCTATACTTTGGCAACCCAGCTTACCTAAAAACAAAAAATGAGCAACTCGTGTTTGAAAGCCATGAGAATGGTGAACTAAAAACACTACCCATAGAGGATATAGGCGTACTTATAATGGACCACCAGCAAATAACCATTACGCAAGCACTTATAGCCAAACTGCTAGAAAATAATGTAGCGCTTATAACCTGTGATAGCAAACACCACCCTACTGGGCTTATGTTAAACTTAGATGGACATACGCTGCAAAGTAAAAAATTTGCTGCACAGCTAGAAGTAAGTGCGCCATTAAAAAAACAACTATGGCAGCAAACAGTGAGTGCTAAAATAGATAACCAAGCTTGCATGCTAGAGCGTATACAAGTGCCTGCAAAAAACCTACGCAACTGGGCGCAGGAGGTAAAAAGCGGTGATGCCGATAACCATGAAGCAGTAGCAGCAGCTTTTTATTGGAAGAATATTTTTGCTATTTTCCCACGCTTTAAAAGAGATAGAGAGGGCGAGCCGCCTAATAATTTATTAAACTATGGGTATGCAATACTGAGAGCAGTGGTGGCTAGAAACTTGGTAGCAAGTGGGTTACTACCTACACTTGGTATTTTTCATAAAAACCAATACAATGCCTACTGCTTGGCCGATGATATTATGGAACCGTATAGACCTTTTGTAGATAAAGTAGTGTGGACGATTGTGCGTATGAATGGAAGCTATCTTGAAATAACCCCCAATATGAAAAAAGAATTGCTTAGCATACCTGCAATGGATGTAATGATAAATGGAGAAAAAAGCCCGCTGATGGTGGCAGTACAAAAAACCACCGCAAGCTTGGCTAAATGCTACGAGGGTAAGGCTAGGAAGATTATGTATCCGGAGTTTGTTTAAAGGGTTGAAAGTTGAAGGTTCAAAGTTCAAGGTTGGGTTTCTTATAATTTGCTGTTTCATTTATTTTATTTAGTGTCTATAAAATTTTATTTATGATAGCTTTAAATTTCATTTTAAACTTTAAGGTTGAAAAAACCTTGAACTTTCAACCTTCAACTTTGAACAATTTTTTATGATAGCTTTGAAATTTATAATAAACGTTGAAGTAAAAAAACTTTCAACCTTGAACCTTCAACCTTGAACTACTTTAACCGCTTAAACGCATACAGAATCATGTGGGTACTTGTATTTTTTGACTTGCCTACGGAGACCGCCAAAGAGCGAAAGGTGGCAGCTGCGTTTAGAAAAAATATTATGAAAGATGGTTTCTCCATGTTTCAGTTTAGTATATACCTGCGGCATTGTGCTAGTAGAGAAAATGCTGATGTACATATAGCAAGGGTAAAAAAACTACTACCAGAGCTGGGCAATGTGGGCATAATGTGTGTAACAGATAAACAATTTGGTATGATGGAGATATTTCATGGGCAAAAACCCATTACCAACAATCCTCCTGCACAACAATTAGAAATGTTTTAAAATATCGAATTGAGCCTGTAGAAATTATCAGGCTGAGCCTATATTTATCGGTAGACAGGCTTACCGAACCCGAGCCTACATAAAGAAACCTCTTTATTATAAAAAATAGAAACTAATATTCTAATAAAAATAGGAATAAAAAAATGAACCTGAATTCAATTTTTTATTCCTGTTAACTAACGTAGATTCAATCCCAACATAGCTTTCAGCGATTCGTATTGTGAAAGAACTAAGTTAGTAAAATTTTGAAAGCAAATCACAACATTAGCATTCAGTCTAACAATGCTTCCTTTATTAAACAATTCAGTTCTTTCAGCATAAGTAAACCTAATATTATTTATCAAGAAATTAATTTCTACTACTTTACCATTTATAGAACATTTGGGGATAATTCTATATGTACGACAATTAATTATAACTCCTAATAAACATACTAAAACTAAAACCATAAAAATTACAGCAAACAACAAAAATTATTTTTTCTTTTTTATTAATGTAGTTTTTTTAATAACCACAGGTTTTACAGCAACTTTCTTTACAGTATCCATTACAACTTTAGGCTGCACTACCGGGGCTGGTGCAACTACTGGTGGCACTACTACAGCAGGCTTTACCACCGGCACATTTTTACAACATGGTGGTAATTTTTTTGCAGCAGTTTCTTCAGCTAGTTCATCATCGGCATCAAAGCCAGCATTGTTTATGGCTAGCTTTATATCCAATAAACTTATTCTATCTGTAAGCCAAGTTACCGTTACTGTGTGCTTTTTATAATCTGCTTTTACACTGGTTATGCCAGCAGTTCTAAATAGATATTGTTCCAATCTATCTTTACACTCTTCGCAAATAAGTGCTGGTGTTTTTATTACAGCTTTGCCATTTACTTTAGCTTGTGCATTTGCTATAAACACCATACCAAACAATGCTATAATAAAAAGTTGAATTTTTTTCATGTTAATTTTTTAAGTCGTAAAAATATTTTAAATACCCCATTCAGCAGGATTTTCTTTCCATTTTAACAAAGTATTTATTTGCTCTTCATTAATTGTACCACTTGTTTTTGCATTATTTATTAAAGCATCGTAATTGCTTAACGAAATTAATTTTATACCTGCATCAGCAAATGCTTTTTCTGCATGTGGAAAACCATAATTAAAAATAGAAATCATACCTTCAATAACCAACCCTTCTTTTTGTAATACCTCACATACTTGTAGGCTGCTTTTGCCTGTAGATATTAAATCTTCTACTACCACTACCCTTTGCCCTTTTTCATAAAAGCCTTCTATTTGGTTGCCCATACCATGTTCTTTTGGCTTTGGGCGTACATACATAAAGGGTAATTTTAATTGATCTGCCGCCATGGCTCCCCAAGATATACCTGCTGTGGCTACTCCTGCTATCGTTTCTGCATCGGCAAAGTGTTCAAATATTACAGCGGCCAGCTCACTCTTTATAAAATCTCTAATGTAAGGATATCCAAGGGCTTTTCTATTGTCGCAATAAATGGGGCTTTTCCAACCACTAGCCCATGTGTAGGGATTTTCTAAATTTAGCTTTACAGCATTTATTTGTAGCAATTTTTCTGCAATAGCAGCAGCGGCAGTAGTCATAAAAAATATATTTGTACAAAGATAATAGTTCGTACATGATTGTTTATTTTTACCCTACAACTAAATAAATTATGCTACTCAAAATTTTTGTAAATGAAAAGCCCATTTACCTTACCAATACACTTACTGAAGAGCAGATATTGCTTTCAAAACAAAGTGATGTATTTTTTTCGAATAATGAAAAACTTGATGCAGAAAATATATTAACACAATTAAAAAAAGATGAAATAACTGCGGCCATTATTTTGGGCAAAAATTTCACAGCTATAAAAACAGCATTTTTTAATTTGTTTGAAAATATAGAAGCCGCAGGTGGAATTGTACAAAATGAAAACAAAGAACTACTTTTTATTTTTAGAAGAGAAAAATGGGACTTACCAAAAGGGAAACTAGAAAAAGGAGAAAGTATAGAGGCTTGCGCTGCTAGAGAAATAGAAGAAGAAACTGCAGTAGGCAATCTATCTTTAAAAAGAAAAGTAGGTGAAACGTATCATATTTATAATGAAAAGGGGAAAGTCATTTTAAAAACGAGCCATTGGTTTTATTTTACTACAACCAATGCTACCAATACTATAGCACAATCAGAAGAAGATATTACAGAAGTAAAATGGGTAAAAACACAGGCAATAAAAGAACCCATGGCAAATACATACAACAATATAAAAGAAATTATGAGTATATTTTTTGATACTCCATAAAAAACGAGGCTATTTTACTAGCCTCGTTTTTATTAAGTAAAAGGAGTAACCAACTTACTCAAATTTATATTTTTACGGAATTAGAATTTAATACTCGCTTTTAATTTTTCATATTCAGCAGCTTTTTTTACATTATTTTTTAATGAGTATGTTTCTGCTAAATAACCTGCCAATATTTGATAATTTACTTTTGCACGGCTTTTCATTTCTTTTAGTTGTGCATAATATTTTATACCATTTTCAGCGTAAGGTGTCATTTCGTCTAACTTAGTAATGGTTAAAGCATTTAAATCTTTCTTATTTTTTAAATCAGCCGGCTTAGCTAATTTTCCTTCTTTTATTAATGCTGCTCTTTGGCTATAGTTAGATGCACAAGCGTATAAATGATTTGCCATTAACATATTTACTTCATTAGCCTTATCTATTGGAAGAATAGATTTTAAAATAGAGGTCAATTTATTTGCTTTTGTTTCATCTATTTTAGCATTTCTATCTACATCTTTATTGTTTATATCTTTTACATAAATTAAATTATACATTTCAATTGCGTAATTCAATGTATTGTTATAATTTAAAGGATTTTTTGTATATAACTCTTCATACTTAGCAAACATGGCATTTTTATCACCCGATTCTGAAATATTTTGAAGTTCTATCTCATCCCAAAAACTGCTTTTAGGATATGCGGCTTTTCCCTTTGCAACACTTGCTTGAAAATTTGCAGCATCTTTTTTTGATTTGTAATAAGAAGCTAAAAACTCGTATACTTGCTCATACTCAGGCCCAGTTGCTTTTGCATCTATAATTTTGTTGTAAGCTTTTATAGCATTTACAGTATCTCCAATTTGTATTGCAGCAGCTGCAGTATTCATTACCAGTGAAGTATCTAGTTTATTTAACTTTATTTCTGTATAGGTATAATTTTTTGACAAAATAAAATCTTCTATTACCTGTGATTTACTAAAAGAATTATAAGCACCTTGGTAATCTTTATCATTAAATTGCTTAGCTGCTAAATCGTACAAACCCAAATAAAGATCTACATAAGAAGTATAGTTTTCACCTATCATTCTTATATCTTTTTTTCCAGCTATTTGTTGGTATTTATTAAATGCTTCAAAAGATGCTACTTTGTAAGTGTAAGCATCTGCTTTTGCTGTTGCCGCATCTCTAGAAAGTGAATTGTAAATTCTACCTTTATAATACCATCCATCAGCAGCAGTAGCATTTTTTGGCTCTGATAAAAATTTATCTATTGCTGTTTTTGCAGCAGAAAATTGATTTTTGCTCATCAAATCATTAATAGCATCTAAAGACTGAGCATTTATGGTGGTAGTACCCAATGCTATCATACTCATAAAAAATAAAACTTTCTTCATTTGTAATTTATTGTTTTAAGGGTTAAAGTTATAAGTTTATGGCGAATTTTTACGCTTTTCAATTTTTATTTTAAGCAAAATTTGAATCTCAAAAAAACTAACACATACATTATTGAATTACTGATAATAAGACGATAATAATTTCATAAATCATACCATAAATTTTAAAAAAATGCTATAAACTTGTTAAAACATTAAATTTGCATCCCAATAAGTAACTTTTGATAAGCAAAGAAACCATACAAGCCATACAAAGCCGCATAGATATTGTGGATATAGTAGGCTCTTTCGTTAAACTAAAACGAAGGGGATCCAACTATTTAGGCTTATGCCCTTTTCACAACGAAAAGAGCCCCTCCTTTACCGTATCGGGTGCTAAAGAAATATATAAATGTTTTGGCTGTGGAAAAAGTGGCAACAGCATTGGCTTTATTATGGAGCTGGAAAAATACAGCTATGTAGAAGCACTTCGTTGGCTTGCTAACAAATACAATATTGAAATTGAAGAAACAGAAGCTAGCCCCGAAGCAAAATTGTACCAACAAGCATCGGATAGCTTGTATGTAATAAATAATTTTGGACAAAAGTTTTTTACAGAAGCACTTTTTGATACAGAAGAAGGACAAGATGTAGCGTTGAGTTATTTAAAAGAAAGAGGCTTTAGAGAAGAAATAATAAAGAAATTTCAATTAGGTTATAACCCCGTGGGTGGTGATGCTTTTGCAAAAGCTGCTATAGTTGCACAATACAATAGTGAACTACTTCAAAAAAGTGGTTTGGTGGTTTTAAGAGATGATAAATTAAGAGATAATTATAGAGAACGTATTATTTTTCCTATACACAACCAAAGTGGAAAAGTACTGGGGTTTGGTGCAAGGCTTATTAAAAAAAATGACAAAGCCCCCAAATACATTAATACACCAGAGAATGAAATTTATGTAAAAAGTAAAATTTTATATGGCTCCTATTTTGCCAGAATGGCGATAGACAAAGCTGATGAATGCTTGCTGGTAGAAGGTTATACAGATGTAGTGAGTTTGCACCAAGCTGGGGTAGAAAATGTGGTGGCTAGTGGAGGAACTTCCCTTACGCCTGATCAACTTCGCTTAGTAAAAAAATATACCAACAACCTTACTATAATATATGATGGTGATGGTGCTGGTGTAAAAGCTGCCATGCGTGGTATGGATTTGGCTTTGGAAGAAGGACTTAATGTACGCTTGGTTTTAATACCCGACAACGAAGACCCTGATAGTTATGTAAATAAAATTGGTGCTACTGCATTTAAAGAATTTGTAGATAATAATAAAAAGGATTTTGTAATTTTTCAATTGGGATTATCATTAGATGAAGCGGGAAATGATTCTGTAAAAAAATCTGCTATTGTAAATAAAATTGCAGAAACAATTTCTAAAATAACCAAGGCCGAGCATTTTACCAAGCGACAAGATTATGTGAAGCAGGTATCGGAAATGCTAAAGATTGAAGAGGCAGGTTTGAATGATTTGGTAAATAAATTTATAAGAGAGAAAGTACAAAAAGAAGAGGGAAGGCAGTTTGCAGATGGCAATAGGCAATTGGCAGAAGAACAGCAAGGAGCTGAAGAAGATAATTTTACAGAAAATCTTTTTAATAGAGATGAAAGTCAAGAAAGAGCCATTGTGAGAACGTTGCTAGAATTTGGATTGAAAGAATGGGACGAAGCAACATCTGTAGCCAATTATATTTTTAACCAAATGGATGAAAATGATATGGAGGGCATGATGGAAAATAGAGACTTAGTAACCATTATTAATTTATACAAAAGTTGGTACAAAGAAGGCATAAACCCTACAGACAAAAACTTTTTATATTACGAAGATGCTAACCTTAATAACTTAGTGATAAACTTAATGGATAGCCAAACGGAAATAAGTGTGAATTGGGCTAAAAAATTTGAAGGTAAAATTGCAACCAGAGAAGATTTGTTTAGAGAGGAAGTTATATCTACCCTTAGTCATTTTAAACTAAGGAAGATAAAAAAAATGATAGACGAAAACCAACGAGATTTAGAAAAAGCAACAGACAGTGCAGAGCAATTTCTTTGTATGAAAACCCACGTAGCGCTTAAGCAAGCCGAGCAAGAAATAACGAGGGAATTGGGTACAGTAATTTTGAAATAATATTACCACCCTTCTCTTTCTCTCAACTTATTTATATGCGCTGTATGATGCTTGCCATGCCAAGCATATAAGCCGAGGATATACCAAATACTCATTTTAGTTTTATACTCTGGGTGCTCTACAGTACGCTCCCACGCTGCTCCATTTATACTTTTTAAAACGGCTAGCATACGTGCATGTACTGCATACAACATCGTTATGGATACATTGATGGGTACTGTTTCTACATCGCTTAGTTTTACCCAAGCATCTTGGTCGTATGGTTTTATAGTAGGGTTATCTTCGGTGAGTGCAAGTTTTATTCTTATAAAAGCATTGCTGTGGCTATCTGCTACATGGTGTACTACTTGCCTACTATTCCACCCACCTGGGCGGTATGGCACTTCAAGGTGAGCAGCATCTAAATTTGTAATGGCATACTCCAATGCCTTTGGCAATGCTTCAATATCAAGCAGCCATTCTTTGAGCTGCTGCTCAGAGAATGGCTGTTCAATATACTTTCCTATGGGATAACTTAAGTCCATTATTTTTGATTTGCGTTATTAGGTATAACAGCAGGAGGAGTTGGCGTTCCGCCTGGTTTTATAATATCCAACAATTCTATATCAAAAATTAATGTGGCACTGGGAGGTATTTGTGCACTTGGTGGGTTTTCACCGTAAGCCAATTCACTTGGTATGGTTACTTTCCATTTTGCCCCTTTTGGCATAAGCTGCAAAATTTCTGTCCACCCTCTTATTACACCTGTTAAAGGAAAAGTAGCAGGTTGTCCACGCTTGTAAGAATTATCAAACTCAGTACCATTAATAAGTGTACCCATGTAGTTTACTGATACTTGATCTTGCAAACCGGGCTTTGCTCCATTAGCATCACCAGCACTTATAACTTCATATTGTAACCCGTTGGGCAATGTAGTTACACCCGCTTTTTTCTTATTTGCATCCATGTAAGATTGACATTCCTTCATGTAAGGAGTAATTACTTTTTTAGGCACAGGTCTATTTTTTGCAAGCTCTTGTAGTTTTGTTTGCAATATTAGTTGTGCTTGATCTTTATCAAACATTGTTTTTCCGTTACCTAAAATTTCATTTATTGCCTTTGTAAAAAGCTGGTTATTTATTTTATTTACCCCAGCTTGTTTTAAGCTTTCGCCAATACTCATACCAATTGCATAGCTAAAACTATCTAAGCCACTTTTAAAAGGAGTAGCTACAGTTTTTGCTGCTGCTACAGTTTTTACAGCAGTTTTGCTAGCTGGTTTATTTTGTGCATTTATTTGGTTAATTGCTAAAAAAGCAAATCCAAAAAGAAATATTCTTTTCATTTTTATAAATTGATTTTTAAAAAATTTTGGGCAAATATAAATTATTAATCTGGTTTCATTTCTATACCTGTTAAATTAAGAAAAACATCCTCTAAACTAGCTGCTTTTACTTGTTTTGGCCTTTCAAAGCCAGTAGCTACCAATTCGTCAATCATACCATCAGGCGAATCTAGTTTTATAATTTCTCCTTCATTCATAATGGCTATTCTATCGCAAAGCTGCTCAGCCTCATCCATATAGTGAGTTGTAAGTATTACAGTTGTACCATTGTTTCTTATTTCTCTTATTAAATCCCACAAATTTCTTCTTGCTTGTGGGTCTAGGCCCGTAGTTGGCTCATCTAAAAAAACAATTTTAGGATTGTTTATAAGAGTTGTAGCTATAGAAAATCGTTGCTTTTGACCACCACTCAGTTCTTTTGTTTTGCTTTTTGCTTTATCTACAAGGTTTACTTTTTTTAGTAATTCCAAACCATCCACATCTCTATTATACAAACCACTAAATAATTTAATAAGCTCTATTAAATTTAAGCCTGGGTAAAAACCAGATGTTTGTAATTGCACTCCAATTATTTTCTTAATTTCATTGGGGTCTTTATCAATATCAAGTCCAGCTACTAAAATTTTACCTGATGTTTTTTCTCTTAGCGTCTCTATAATTTCTAGTGTGGTACTCTTACCTGCACCATTTGGCCCAAGCAAGCCAAAAATTTCACCTTCCATTACTTCAAAAGAAATGTTTTTTACAGCATTAAAGTTGCCATAGTTTTTTACAAGATTTTGAACAGAAATGATGGTGTTTTGCATTTACAAATATTAAAAGTAAAGAAATACGAATACTGTAAAGTTAATAAAGAAGAATGAAAATTGATTGCTGCTTTTATATTGTTAAAATATGCCCCGCTTATTGTTAGTTACCCATTAGTTACTAACTTTATAGCTACACATTCTTTTGAAGCATTTACATGAAACCAATACTAGCAATTATCTTTTCTCTAATAGGTACATCCTTGTTTTCTCAAACTCATTTACTTACTGGTAAAATTATTAATGCAAAACAAGATGCAATTGCATTTGTAACAATTCGTGTAAAAGAAATTAAAACAGGTGCATTATCAAAAGAAAATGGCTCTTATTCTCTAGAATTAGAAGAAGGAAAGTATGATTTAATTGTAACCATGGTTGGATACAAAACTCAAATCATAACCGTTATTATAGAAAAAAAAGATATTGTTCAAAATATTATATTAGAACCTGCAGATGGCAATAATCTATCTGAAGTAATTGTAAAAACAAAACAAAAAGACAAGGCTGAATTATATATTAGAAATACAATTCAACAAAAAGAAGCAACAGAGATTGCAGCAGGTGAGTACAGTTGCAATGTTTATATAAAAGCAATTCAACAAGATTCATCCACCAGAAATAAAAAAATAAATACTACTGATACTAATTTTTTAAAAAGGCAGGAGTTTGCATATTTAAATAGTATGGCAATGGCAGAAATTGTATTAGAACTAGACCATGGCAATAACTATAAAAAAATAAAAGAAATAAGAACAGGAGTAACAAAAAGAGGAAATACGCAAAATTTATTTTTTCTTACAACTACAGATGGTGATTTTAGTTTTTACAACAATTTAATTTATGTACCAAAAATTGCTGAAGTTTCATTTTTATCTCCACTTAGTTATAGTGGATTGTTAGCTTACAAGTATAAAACTTTAAAAGTAGAAGTGAAAAATGGCAGAAAAATTTACACCATAAGCATACAACCAAAACAATTGAGTAATGCTACAGTATCGGGAGAAATAACAATAATGGATAGCCTTTGGGTAGTATTGCATACAAAATACAATTTACCCAATGTACACATGCCTGAGTACGATTTTTTTGAAATTGAACAACAATATAATTTTGTAAAAAACACTGCTTGGGTTTTATATAAGCAACAGTTTAAGTATAGTGCAGGCTCAAAAAAGAGAAAAGCATCTGGACAAACATTGGTTACATATAGTAATTATGAACTCAACAAAAAATTTGATAAAAAACATTTTGGTACTGAGCTAAGCGCTGCCACTACAGAAGCTTACGAAAGAGACAGTAGTTTTTGGAAAACAAAAAGAACGGAACCACTTACTGCAAAAGAAGTACGATTTATAAACTATAAAGACAGTATGTATAGAGTCACTCATACTGAAGCTTACCTTGATTCTTTAGATAAAAAAATAAATACCCCTACACTTAAAAAACTATTCATTTCAGGGCAAAGTTTAAGCTATCATAAAAAAGAAAAATATTGGTACATACCACCTATACCTTCAATTTATGTTCCATTTCAGTTTGGAGGCGCAAGGTTGCAAACAATGTTTCGGTTTGCAAAAACATATAAGTCAAGAAAAAACATTTTTGTTTATAGCAACATAAGCTATGGCTTAAGAAACAAGGATGTGAATGGCAGTATTGATTATTATAAAATGTATAACCCATTTAATAGAGGTCGTTTTACAATACGATTACAAAAATCTTTTGATTATATTTTTCAAGGAGATGCCTTAATAAATCTATTAAAAAGAGATAATATTTTTTTGAATCAAGTAGTAAGTGTAGGCAATAGCAGAGAAATAAAAAATGGTTTATTTTTATTTGCAGATCTAGATATGGCGTTTAGAAGATCGGTGAGTGGTTATAAAACGAGTGATAAATCGGACAGTATTTTTAGAGATATATTACCCAACAATAAAGCAATAGGCTTTGCATCTTACAATGCATTGTATGGAAAACTAAGGCTAGAGTACACTCCTTTTCAACAATATATAAGAGAACCAAAAGAGAAAATTATTTTAGGCTCAAACTGGCCTACTTTTTATTTGGAGTGGAGAAAAGGAATATCGGGGGTTTTTAACAGCAAAGTAAATTTTGATTACATAGAAGGAGGTATTAAACAAACCTTGCAACTGGGTACGCTTGGCTCCTCATCCTATACATTAAAAACGGGTAAATTTATAAATACAAATGAATTGCGATTAGTAGATTATAAAAGACAAAGAAGAGGAGATACTATTTTCTTTTTAAATCCAAATGAACAGTTTCAATCATTGGATTCTTCTTTTGCAGTATTCAAACAATTTTATGAAGGCCATTATGTACATGAGTTTAATGGTGCTTTACTTAATAAAATTCCATTTTTTAAAAAATTGAGGCTAAAAGAAATAGCAGGTGCTGGATTTTTATTGGCTCCTGAACGAAACAATTTACTTTATATAGAAGCCTTTACTGGAATAGAAAGGGTTTTTAAAAATCCATTTAACCAACTTAGTAAATTTAAATTAGGTGTGTATGTATGTGCATCTGCGGCCAATCAATTTAAAAATCCTTTGCAATTTAAAATTGGTTTTACCAGTTGGGATAAAAGAAGACAGCAGTGGCAGTAGATATTTAAGATTTATTCAGCTAGCATTTTTTTTATCATCACTTCATCCTGCAGCCAATCGAATCCTTCTAATTTTGTTTTTACTACTTCGCCTTTTTTGTTTATTAAAAAAGTAGTGGGATAAACGTAGATACCCAAGTTATTTAAACTTTTTTCTGAGTAAGTAAATAGTATTTTATCGGATGCGAGGTTTGACCTAAAAGAAGTTAATTTGTCATTGCCTTCATCAGTAACATATATTACTTTGAAATTAGGATCGTTAAGGTTGGTAGCCAATTGATTTAGCACAGGTGTTTCTGCAGCACAGCTACCACACCATGTTTGAAAGCAAGACACAATTACTACTTTGCCTAAATAATCATTAATAGTTATTTTTTTATTATCATCTACGCCAATCATCTGTGCAGCATTAAACCCCATTTTTGGAGGAATTTTATATTGCATAAATTTCCTTACCCCATAAATTAATAGAGCAATAAGTACAATTGATGTTAGTATATTTTTCTTTGTCTTCATTTTTTTCATTTTTATTCTTCATCCTCCTCATCATCATCTTCCACATCTGCATCTTCTACCCCTATAAATCTATCAAACATTTTCCAATATTTGTCTTTATAAATCTCAAAAGATATTTCAACTTTATCTTTATATTCATTTTCAATTTGGCTGATTACCAAAGATGGTTTTCTAAATTCCCTACAAGCAAAAAATATTTCTCTTATCCCATCAGATGTTTCTCTACCTACATTTAAGTATCCATCACTATCTTTTAATTGTTTCATTATTGCTGCTTCTATTTCATCTAACAATTTAAAAGTTTTATCATCAGGCATTCCGTTATTCTTACTACCATCAAATTTTAATTCTATACAAAGTATCCAAGGGTGAGATGCTTTTGCATCCCAGCTGAGTAAATCAGTATTTATTAATGAAAATACCATTTTACCAGATTCCAACTCAGCTTGCAACATTGAGTAATTGTCATTTTCAGTATCATGCCTTATACCATCATATTTCTCAACAAATTCTTTTTCTCTCCATATTAAAAAATCCTTCAGCTTAGTCATAGGAATCAATTCAGCGTCGGCATCATTTTCCCCTACTACATTTAGCAAATCTATTTTTAAAGTGAAATTTAATTCGCCTAAAAAATTATCTAAAAAAACAAATACTCCATTTGTAATTTCTTCTTTATTTTCTTCATTATAGTCTGGGTGCACAACAGTTATCTCTATCTCATCAGGCGTAGTATTATCGTTATTAGCATAAAAATGCATTTTATTAATACTAAATTCATAGCCACTCATTGTAATGCTAGCATCTTCTTTTTCAAGGGCTGGTTTTAAAGCTGTAAATAACCAACCCTCTATTATTGGTGCAGCTTTTACCAGTTCCTCCACAAATACAATGTTCTTCACTCTACCTTCTGCAGTTAAAACTAATTCTGCAGTATTTTCTTCTGCCATTCCAGTTAAGTAAAAATATCCTTCATTTAGCTGATCCAATTTTGGTCCAATTTTATTAAAGAAATTTTTATCTATTTTATCGTTTGACTTTACTACTTTATAGAAAGTTTTTTCATGCACTAAAAACCAATCCCAAAAATCTTTATTGGTAAGTATGGGTGCATCTTTAGGAGAAAATATTTTTTTAAGAAAGCTCATTTAGAAAAATTTTATTTTTTCAATTATATAAAAGAATTGGCATTTAAAATTACTTTACTTGTATGAATGGATCCGAAAATAAACATTTAGTTAATTGAGTAAATCCGTTCCAATCACAACCTGCATTTTTTCTTATAATTGTTTCATTATTATAATTTACTTTATAGATTTCTACAGTAGTACAAAGAGATTTATCATCTAACTTTTTTAAACTTAAAAAAAATGTTTTGAAAGTATCAAGTTGTAAATTGCTCAACTTTGCTTTTAATTTTTCACCATTTTCTTCCATTTCTGCAAATAGTTCGTCCTTTTTTTTATAAATAACCAACTTGCTTTTTCCAGAAGCAAAGCAACCACTAAAACTGTAATTAACTATTGCTATTGACTGTTCAGCTTCATTATCAACTTTACAAGCAGAAAATGAAAAGAGAAAAGATAAAAAGAATACAAATTGAATATGCATTTTCATATTTTATCAAAAGTGTTTTTAATAACAAAATATTTATTGAAAGATATATAAATCTTCAATAATCATTTTTCAACACTCAATGTTCAAGTTTTTGAACCTTCAACTTTCAACTTTGAACCCATAAAACTTTCCAGCTCCTCCATCATCTTCTCACTACCAATATACAAAGCAGAGCGCTGGTGTAATTCTGTAGGTACCACATCTAAAATATTTATAAGACCATTGGTTGCCCTTCCACCAGCTTTTTCTACAATATATGCAAATGGATTACACTCATACAATAAACGCAATTTACCTTTTGGTTTTAATGTTGTAGTAGGGTACAAAAAAATACCTCCACGTATAAGGTTGCGATGCACATCACTCACCATACTTCCTATATAACGTTGTGTGTATGGCCCTCCATTGGTTGCATCTTTCTTTTGGCATGCTGTAATATATTCTTTTACCCCTTGCTCAAACACAAAAAAGTTGCCATGGTTTACGCTGTACATTTTTCCAATTTTGGGGCATTTTATATTGGGGTGGCTTAGTAAATATTCTCCTATAGATTGATCAAGCGTAAAACCATTTACACCACGCTTTGTAGCATATACGAGCATGGTAGAAGAGCCATAAACAATATACCCAGCTGCTACCTGCTTATTACCAGGTTGTAAAAAATCTTCTTTAGTAGCAGGTTTGCCCAGCTCACTCACACGCCTATACACCGAAAAAATTGTTCCTATCGAAACATTCACATCTATATTACTACTACCATCCAATGGATCAAACAAACAAATGTATTTTGATTTATTACTAACTTCATCATCAAAAACAACTACATCGTCCAGCTCCTCACTGCCTATACCAGCACAAGAAATACCATGTTTTAAAACACCAACCAACTGATCATTTGCAAATACATCTAGTTTCTTCACTTCTTCTCCTTGCACATTTACCGAGCCATCATCCCCTAAAATATCTACTAACCCAGCTCTATTTACTTCTATATTTATACGCTTTCCTGCCAAGCCTATATCCCTCAAAAGACTTGCTAGCTCGCCTGTAGCTTGGGGAAAAGCTCGCATTTCTTTTATTGTAAATTCATCGAGGGTGAGGATGTTTCTATTTGTTGCCATTGTACAGTATTTAGTATTGAGTACTTAGTATTGAGACTAGTCCTCAAAATTTATAGTTTAATTATATTTTTGAAATAACACTTTTTTAATAGATTTGCAATGTAATTATATTTTTAAAAGAAATAGATAATTCTAGTATTAAACAACAAATCAAGAAAAATATTTTTCTTTTTGAGAAAATGGTTTGAATTTAACAATCTGAATACTCTATACTAAGTACTCAATACTCTCCTATGCTGGTTTTCAAATTTGGTGGTGCATCTATAAACAATATTGAGCGTATAAAAGATACGGCTAACATTATAAAAGAAAATGCAAAAGAAAAAGTATTGGTGGTTATTTCTGCCATGGGTAAAACGACCAATGCTTTAGAAAAAATTGCACAAGCTTACTTTGAAGGAAGAAAAGAAGAGGCGTTACAACTATTTGAGCAAGTAAAACAAAATCATTTAGAAGTTGTAAAATATTTATTGGTTACAAATTGGAAAGCTGCTGAAGATCAACTAAAAGATTTTTTTACAGAAATAGAATGGATGCTGCACGACAAACCAGTGCGGCATTATGATTATTATTATGATCAAATTGTATGTTGTGGAGAGTTGTTTAGCACCTGCATTGTAGCACATTATTTAACAGAGCAAAAAGCAAATGTGCAATGGATGGATGTGAGGGATATTTTTAGAACAGACAATAACTTTAGAGATGCATCTGTAGATTTTGACTTTACAACGGGCAAAATAAACGATGAAATACTTCCTTTATTTACTAACTTCGATGTAGTGCTCACGCAAGGATTTATAGGCTCTACAGACGAAAACGAGAGTACTACATTGGGTAGAGAAGGCAGTGATTATTCTGCAGCCATTTTTGCCAATATTTTAAATGCGGAGGGACTTACTATTTGGAAAGATGTACCAGCTGTAATGAATGCTGACCCAAATAAATTTAAAGATGCAGTAAATATTCCACTGTTAAATTATACTGAAGTAATAGAAATGGCATATTATGGTGCGCAAGTTATTCACCCAAAAACGATAAAACCATTACAAAACAAAAGTATACCACTATTTGTAAAAAGCTTTTTAGATACTACATTACCTGGTACTATTATAAATGGTGATAAAGCCCCCAACCTACCACCCATTATTGTTTTAAAAAATGAGCAAGTGCTTATACATTTTAAAACAAAAGATTTTTCTTTTATGGAAGGTAAAGCATTGGAACTACTTCATAAAATATTTGAGACTGTAAAACTACAACCAAATCTTACGCAGAATACCGCCATATCACTTGTTTGTTGTTTTGATGGACATGCAGAAAAAACGGGAGAAATAGCAGCGCAAGCCTCGTTGTTATTTGATGTAGATGTAGAAAGAGATTTATCCTTACTTACTATTCGTCATTATGACAATGCAAGTATAGAAAAACTAACCACTGGTAAAAATATTATTTTACAGCAAAAAACGGTGGAAACTTTGCAAGCAGTAATAAGAGGATAATTTATTTTTTAGCAAGTATAGCTACTGTAAGTCTACTAATACAAACCAGTTTTTCATTTTCGTCGTGTATTTTTATATCCCACACATGTGTGCTACTGCCTATATGTATGCGGGAAGCTGTAGCTATTATTAAGCCAGTTCTTACTGCTCGCAAATGATTGGCATTTATTTCTAACCCTACACATATTTGTTTTGAGGTATCTATTACCAATGCAGAGGCAATACTGCCCACTGTTTCTGCCAATGCACAACTAGCACCACCATGCAATAAACCATAAGGCTGCTTGGTGCGGTCATCTACAGGCATGCTCATTTTCAAAAAATCTTTACCGAGCTCTACAAATTGCATACCCAAGTGTGTACCCATTGTAGCACTGTTTAAATTGTACTCAACTATTTCTTGAAGCGTAACTTCTTTTTTAAACCAAATATTATTTTCCATTTTTAAAGGTCGTTTTTATGGTTTCATTTACTGCCGCAGGTAAAAACTTAGATACATCACCTCCATTCTTCAACACATCTCTCACCAAGGTAGATGCTACAGATGTGTATTGTGGTAAGCAAGTAAGAAAAATAGTTTCAATATCATTTGCAATACTTCTATTCATATCTGCAATGGCTTTTTCGTATTCAAAATCGTTCACATAACGAATACCCCTTAGTATAAAATTTGCTCCTATTGTTTTGCAACAATCTACCGTAAGACCATCATACAAAACAGCTTCTACTTTATCGTTTCCTTTATAAATCTCCGTAAGCCAATCTATACGCTGCTGCTCACTAAACATGGGTTGCTTATTGCTGTTTCTACCAATGCCTATTACTACTTTATCAAACAATGGCAAAGCCCTGTCTATAATATCAGTATGCCCAAGTGTAATGGGATCAAAGGTTCCAGGAAAAAGGCAGATTTTCAAAATTGATAATTTATAATGAATAATTTTATTTAATGCTGATTTGTATTATTTAAAGTTATCTCAAACTTTCAACTTTCAACCTTCAACCTTTAACCATTTCTTTCCGCCAACAAATACAAAACCGCCATTCTTACAGCCACTCCATTTTCCACTTGCTGTAATATAATTGCATTGTTACCATCCGCTACATCACTATCTATTTCTACTCCACGGTTCATAGGCCCAGGGTGCATTATTACTATTTCTTTTCCAATGCTGTCTAACAATTTTCTTGTAACTCCGTAAGCTAAATTATATTCTCTGGTAGTAGAAAACAAAACTTTTTTTTGTCTTTCTAATTGTATACGAAGCACATTTGCTACATCACACCATTGCAAAGCTTTTTGTAAATCGTATTCTACTTTTACACCTAATGCAGCTTCTATATATTTTGGAATAAGTGTTGGCGGGCCTGCTACCATTACATCTGCACCCATTTTTTTAAGTAAATAAATATTACTAAGTGCCACACGGCTATGCATTATATCTCCTACTAATACAATTTTTTTTCCTTCAAGTGTACCCAGTTTTTCTTGTATTGAAAACGCATCTAACAAAGCCTGTGTAGGATGTTCATTTGTACCATCTCCAGCATTTACAATAGCTGTATTGGGTAAATGTTGTGCTAAAAAGTGGGCCGCTCCACTAGCAGCATGGCGCATTACCACCATGTCTACTTTCATACTCAGTATATTATTTACAGTGTCCAACAAAGTTTCACCCTTTGCTGCAGATGAAGAAGATGCAGCAAAATTAATTGTATCAGCCCCTAATCTTTTTTCTGCTAGTTCAAAAGATATTCTTGTACGGGTGCTGTTTTCATAAAATAAATTTACGATGGTAACATCCCTTAACGATGGCACTTTTTTTACAGGTCGATGTAATACTTCTTTAAAATTATTGGCAGTTTGTAAAATAAGGGATATATCTTCCGTAGAAAGTTCTTTAATGCCTATAAGGTGTTTTGTAGATAGTTGCATTAAGGAGCGAAGCTATTGGATTATTTTGAGAATTTAAAATAAGTTATAACAAATTAAATTGAATACAAATAATTTAACTTAATTAATGCATTTTCAGCTGACTTTTTAAACTTTTTGAAAGAGTCTAATTTTTCTAATGCCTCCATTTTTATCTTTTGACCAAGTGGTTGATATAAATCTGAAATTTCAACTTTATTTCTTCTTTTAGGTAAATTTGTTTGAGCAAGAACAAGTGCTTCTTCGATTGTCCTTTTTGGATTAGCTATTGATTCAGGGTTTCTATTTATTCCTAAATCAATAAAAGATAGGTTTGTACCAATTTCTTCTCTCAATAAATCTTTATCTGCTAACATCCAAGCCTCTGTCATATGAACTGGCACAAGTATCACAATATTTGAACATTTTTTAGTACCCGAGATTTCATCCACTGCTTCAAGAGCTGGATTAATCTTAAAAGTTAAAACCTCTTTGTCATTACTGTGATCTGCATCTGTATGAATGCACAAGACATTAATTCCACTATCGTAAGCCTTTATTGATAAGTTTTTTACATCATCAACAAATCCCAATTCTTTCGGAAATTTTATATACATAGGTTCGTAAACTTCAATATCAGTTTCACAGTCAAAACACAATTCTTCAAAAACCTTAGCAATAATATTTTTTAAAAACCTCTCATCTGTTGTGCCTTCTGTTGTATAAGCTATAGTTAAAATATTACTCATAAATGTACAGTTTGTTTATTGTCTTGTTCAAATACTTCTGTTTGCAAATATTCAACAACATTTTGCAAAGTTAACCTCCGTTCATTTTCAGAAAAATCAATTGCAAGTTGAGTTGTTCCTTTTACTACTGGCAACATTCTTGTTACTTGAATTTTATGCTTTTTATTGTTAAAAGTTGCAAAATGTGAAACTAATTGAGAAAGCCAAATACGGCAAAGATTTTGATTACTTTGTTTAAATGTTTCTCCAACTAGTACTGGGGAATGTGTATTAACAATCAATTGTCTTAATTCATTATCATCATCATTTTCAAAATGTGATACTAAATCCATTAATAATTCCGCTGTAAGTTTCATTCTAGCAGGGTGAACTCCGTTTTCGGGCTCTTCAAAACAAAGCAGCCCCTTATAATCTTTATCATAAAGAAATACACACAGTGTCAATAATCTCAAAGTACCTTCCGATAATACACGAGAAGTAAAAGTCCTTCCATCTTGAGTTTCAATTTCAAGAACAAACTGCTTTCCAACCTTATCATCAATTACATCAACTGAAGTAATACTTGGCAATAGTGCATTTAATCTTCTTGTAATTAATTTTAATAAACTTGGATCATTGCTTTTAATTCTATGAACAGCTGCCGCAAGATTCTGTCCAGTATGGGTGATGTTGTCTTTTGCCAAGTATGAACTTGCTTGTCTTAAATATTCTGGATTTAATTGCAGAAAACGCCAGCTTTTAATTTCTTCTTTTGCAGCTAATGCATGAGGAAAATCTACTGAATTGACGACACTTAAAATAGCTTGATTAATATTATTTAAAGAAAATTCTTTTTTTATTCCCCCTTTTCCATCCTGCCTTAGATTTACACGATCATTATCTGTATCTATGTATGCTACACCTCGTTTTCCAGTTACTACCTTTGGTCTCCATTTCTCCAATCCTTTTTTTTGAATGTAAATACTAATCCATTTATCATCATCATGCCTAATTGGATTCAAAGATTCTGAAACAATTACCAATTCTTGTACTCCCCTTTCTGTCATTATTTGTTTAATCTTTATAACATAACGTAACCTTGTATACTTTAAAATCGCTGTCCCTCCAAAATTATCTTTTATATTTTTATCCAATAATAATTCCATTGCAAAAGACATTTCATTCCCTCCAAATTCGTTGTCATATTGAGTAAACAATTCAGTTGCATTTCCTCTCTGTTCGCTAAATGCCGTTTTTAAATCCATGTCTACAACTCTACTCAAAAGTTGCATAGCATCAAATAAATTACTTTTTCCAGAAGCGTTTGTTCCAGCAATTATTGTTAGTGGGGCAAACTCCATTTGGAATTTTATGAATGTTTTAAAACCGTCTATTTCAATCTTTGTAATCATAATTTTATTCTAAGAAGAAACTCAAAAAATCATTTTTAAATAAGCTCAAGTTATCAAATTTTAATAGAAAATTCATTTTAATGTAGATTATTGCTTAAAATTATCTTCAAATCAACCGCTCTCTTATATCCAACTTATATTTACGTGCATTATCTTTAGCCACATCGTACCCTGCATCTGCATGGCGTATTACCCCCATGCCAGGGTCGTTTCGCAACACTCTGCTTATTCTTGCTGCTGCATCATCCGTGCCATCTGCTACTATCACCATACCCGCATGTATGCTGTAGCCCATACCCACACCACCGCCATGGTGCAGGCTTACCCAACTTGCTCCAGCAGCTGTATTTACTAGTGCATTTAGTACAGGCCAGTCCGCCACGGCATCGCTACCATCAAGCATAGCTTCTGTTTCTCTGTTGGGGCTTGCTACACTTCCAGTATCTAAATGGTCTCTACCAATTACAATGGGTGCTTTTACTTTACCTGTACGCACGAGTTCATTAAATGCAAGTCCTGCTTTTTCTCTATCCCCTTGTCCTATCCAGCATATACGTGCAGGTAATCCTTGAAAAGCAATTTTTTCTTTTGCCATTTTCATCCAACGAATCATACCTTCATTTTCAGGAAAAAGATTAATCATCACTTCGTCTGTTACGGCTATATCATTTTCATCGCCGCTTAATGCAGCCCACCTAAATGGCCCTTTACCTTCGCAAAATAATGGGCGAATATAAGCAGGTACAAACCCAGGAAAAAGTTCATTCACACTTCCATTGGGAGTTCTTGTTTTTAAACTTGGAAAATAGTCATCGATGATATTATTATTATTTTCATGCTCCAAAGCTCTTGCTCTTAAATTATTTCCATAATCAAAAGTAATAGCACCCATATCTTTAAGTTGCAGCATTAGTTGAGTATGCAAATACATACTTTCATAACTCTTGTATTCATACTCAGTCGGATTTTGGTCTCTTAATTTATCTGCTTCGTTATTAGTAATATTGTGAGGTATATAACCAATTAATGGATCATGGGCAGATGTTTGGTCTGTTAAAGTATCTGGCACAATATTTCTCTCTATTAACCTTTGCAATAAATGAATTGCATTGCATAAAACACCTATACTTACTGCTTGCCCGTCAATTTTCGCCTTTAATGCAGCATCAATAGCTTCATCAATATTGGTATATTTTACATCTACATATTTTGTTTCAAGCCGCTTATCTATTCTCCATTCTTCTACCTCCGCTACCAAGGCTACTCCTTCATTCATGGTAATGGCCAGTGGTTGTGCCCCACCCATGCCACCCAATCCTGCGGTTACATTTAAAGTACCTTTCAAGGTGCCGCCAAAATGTTTGTCTGCAACAGCTCTGTAGGTTTCATAAGTACCTTGTACTATGCCTTGACTGCCGATGTATATCCAACTACCAGCAGTCATTTGTCCGTACATCATCAAGCCTTTTTTTTCTAGC
>JAYVID010000327.1:0-3072 GCA_043770525.1 Ferruginibacter sp. | reverse complement strand
CATTGTTCGTAAATCTTGACCATCATTAATGAGCAAAAGGCTTATAACATTGTGTTTAAAGTAGTTTTCTGCATAGTAGCAATCAATAATAACATCTCTTTCTAAAAACTGAGAAGTAATTGTATAAGTTTCGGTAATTATACTTGTTAATTTTTCTTTAATCATGAAAGCCAAAAATAAGAAAATGATATTAATTACAATAAATATGATATTCACAAAACATAATTTGTTTTTTTGGTACTAAAAAAATATATTTGATAAGATTTACATGTTTACAAATTATATAACAACTAAAAAATTACTCATGAAAAAAATTGGTATTTTACACGGTAAAGAAAGAAGTTTTCCTGAAGCTTTTGTGGAAAGAGTAAACAGCAAAAACATAGAAGGAATAATGGCTGAGCCTGTTTATATAGATAAAGTAGTGCAAGGAGAACCTAGTGGCTATGCTGTAATTATAGATAGAATATCTCAAGATGTACCATTTTATCGTGCATACCTAAAAAATGCAGCTTTGTGTGGTACTGCCGTTATAAATAATCCATTTTGGTGGAGTGCAGATGAAAAGTTTTTTAATAACTGTCTATCTACAAAAATAAATGTACCAGTACCTAAAACGGTAATTGTACCTTCTACAGAATTACCAACAGACACAAGTGCTGATTCTTTTTCTAATATGGCATACCCTATGGATTGGGACAATATTTTTAAATACATTGGCTTTCCTGCATACATGAAACCCCATGCTGGTGGCGGTTGGAAAAGTGTATATAAAGTAAATGATAGAGAAGATTTTTTTACAAAGCATGGTGAAACAGAACAACTGATAATGATGTTGCAAGAAGAAATTGTATTTGATGAATATTATCGTTGTTATTGCATTGGTGGAAAATACGTAAAAATTATGCCTTACGAACCTCGAAACCCACACCACTTGCGTTATGTTGCCGATTTTAAACCTGATGCTGAGCGTTATAAATTAATGGAAGATATTGTACTCCGTATTTGTAAATATTTAGGATACGATTTTAATACGGTAGAACTAGCTTTAAGAGATGGAGTACCTTATGCCATTGATTTTTGTAACCCTGCGCCTGATGCTGAGCTTACGAGTGTAGGACAAGAAAACTTTGACTGGGTGGTGGAAGCTGCAGCAACTTTTGCTATAGAAAAAGCACAAGCTCATGTAGAAGGTGCAGATAACCTTACATGGGGTGAGTATATAAAACGTAGTGCAAACAAAGAGGCTTTGTATAAATAAAATAGCGGAATATCTAACAACTAAAACTCAAAAACGATGGCAATTTCGTATAAACAATTTACACTTGGTGTAGAAGAAGAATACATGGTGATAGACCCTACAACGCATGAACTAAAAAGCCATGAGCAAAAAATTGTACAAGAAGGGCAAAAAATAATAATGGATAAGGTTAAGGCTGAAATGCACCAAGCCGTAGTAGAAGTAGGTACGGATATTTGTGCAGATGTAGACGAAGCTTTTATGGATATTAGCACTTTAAGAAAAACGATAAGTGGTATTGCAGATGGATTAGGCCTATGGATTGGAGCCAGTGGTACGCATCCATTTAGCCATTGGGAAAGCCAATTAATAACAGAGCATGTACGTTATAACGAAATAGTAAATGAATTACAAGAAGCTGCTCGAAGCAATTTAGTTTTTGGTTTACATGTACACGTAGGTATGGCTACAAGAGAAATGGCAATACATATTGCAAACAGTGCTCGTTATTTTTTACCCCATGTATTTGCATTGAGTACCAACTCCCCTTTTTGGGAAGGTAGACAAACAGGCTACAAAAGTTTCCGTACTAAAGTATTTGAAAAATTTCCACGCACTGGTATTCCCGATCATTTTAGTAGTATAGAAGAATACGATAATTATATAAAACTCTTGGTAAAAACCAACTGTATTGACAATGCTAAAAAAATATGGTGGGATCTTCGTGTACATCCTTTCTTTAATACCGTAGAATTTAGAATTTGTGATATACCCATGACAGCTGCCGAAACGATTGCCATTGCTGCATTGTTTCAAGCTATTTGTGCCAAGCTTTACAAACTACATAGCCAAAACCTTAATTTTATGATGTACAACCGTCGTTTAATTACTGAAAATAAATGGCGTGCAAGTAGATATGGTATTGACGGAAATATGATAGATTTTGGAAAAGAAAGTGAAGTGAATACTCGTGTACTTATTTATGAACTACTAGATTTTGTAAGTGATGTAGTACCACACTTAGGAAGCCAACATGCTATTGGTTATGTACACAAAATGTTAGAGCAAGGCACAGGTGCAGATAGACAACTAAAAGTGTATGAACAAACACAAAGCCTTGTAAAAGTGGTAGATTATATTCATGATAGTTTTCTCTTAGGAATTTAATTAAGAATTAAATTTGTGTCATAAAAAAAGTTTCATATTGCTATGAAACTTTTTTGTTTTAGTGACCCTCATGGGACAAATATCGAACCAAATGATTGAACATATTATTGATTTGAGTAAACTCCAAATCCTAATCGTTCAAAAATTATAAAGAAGCTCCTTTCAGCAAAAATATAGAAATATGCTCCATCTCCAAGATTTTTTTGGTAATGAGCAAAAAGATACCATTGATTTTTATGTAATTGCATAATTATTCCTAAATTGTCTCAAAATTTAAAACGTACACTTATGGGAAAATTCGTAATTAAAAAAGGCAAAGACGCACAATTTTATTTTAACCTAAAGGCCAACAATGGAGAAATCATTCTTTCGAGTGAGGGGTACACTACAAAAACAGGTTGTAAAAAAGGCATAAAATCTGTCCAAGTAAATTCAGCTATTGACGCTAGATTTGAAAAGCTAAAAGCCAAGAATGGCAAATCGTATTTTAACCTAAAAGCAAGAAATGCAAAAGTTATTGGTAAAAGTGAAATGTATGAATCGGATAAAAGTAGAGAAACAGGTATAGCATCTGTTAAAAAAAATGCTCCTGATGCAAAAACTACAGAAGAATAAGAACAACAAAAAAGCGGAAATATTATTTCCGCTTTTTTGTTGTTCTTATT
>JAYVID010000326.1:0-7179 GCA_043770525.1 Ferruginibacter sp. | reverse complement strand
TAAAAGTTGGCATCCCTGATGCGATAAGCGTAACCATCTTTGGTTTACTCTCCCTTGCAGGCTTAGCCATAAGCATAGCAGCACTAGGCACCGAGCTTGGCTACCAAAGCAAGCTAGTAAAGCAAGTATGTGGCACCGTAAGCAATGGTGGTTGTGAAAAGGTACTGGGTTGTAAGTATGCCAAAGGCTTTGCAGGCATTACCCCTGCAGATGCATCTGTATTGTATTTTGCTGCACAATTTGTATTATACCTCATTGGGTGTTTTTACACCCCCATACTTGCTGGTATTATTACAATATCTTTTGCAGGCATAGCGGTGGCAATATGGAGCATATACACACAAGCTGTAAAATTAAAAGAGTGGTGTGCTTTATGCCTTTGTATAGTTGCCGTTTTACTCGGACAAATAATCATCGCAACATACTACCAATTTAATAATGGACTAGCAAGTATAATACCTAATTCCCAATTCCTAATTCCTTTTATTGCCTTCGCTATTACAACACTAATACTTACAATAATCTACCTCCCTATAAAGCAACTCATAAAAACAAACAGCAAAAACAAACAAGAACTAGCCTCTTTTAAGAAATGGAAAACAGATGCCTCATTATTTATAGCACAATGGGAAAAAGAACCTACCTGTGATAATACAATATGGGAAAACGATTTGCTAATAGGTAATGCAGATGCACCTATACGGATAACGGTGGCTTGTAACCCTTATTGTGGGCCTTGTGCAAAAGCGCATGAAGAGTTGGATATGTTGGTGGAGAAATATGCTGATAAAGTATGTGTGCAAGTAAGATTGTTATGTGAGCCTGCAAATGAAACTAATAAAATGACCATAGCAGTAAAAGCAATATTACAACAAGCTACAGTTATAAAAGATAACAACGAATTAAAGGCGATTCTTAGCGACTGGTTTGTGTTGATGGATTATGAAAAATGGATTGCAAAATGGAAAGTAGATGCTGATATTGATGTTTTTAAAACACTAACAAAACATGAAGTTTGGAATAAAACAACAGGCATAACACATACACCAACCTTATTTATTAATGGAAAAAAGTTACCTGGTAGATATAGAATAAAAAATATTGAAAAAATAATACCTCAGTTGCAAGATGCTTTTGAGGTAGTTTAAAATTATTTAAAGAATAAAGTAGTGTACAATGCTTTATTAGTTGCCTTTAAATATTAACTTTAACGTGTCGTCCGCAACTGCAACACAAAACAATTAAATTTTATTAAAATGAAAAAATTATCAAGAAATGAAATGAAAAATGTTGGTGGTGGAGATGAAGCCATTAGCGCAGTAGGTGATGCCGGGTTGCCATGTGCAGCTGCTTGTACAGGCACCGCAGCTAGTAATTATCAAGGAGGCACTTGCTCTGCTGTAACACTTACAATAGGGGGCTGGACAACCACCTCTTGCTCTTGTAGTGTGAGTGGTGGAAGTGGTTGTTAAAATAAAAAAGTGACTTTATAGTAATATGAAGTCACTTTTTTATTTTTAACATTATATTTTCTTCATAAACAAAATTAGAAATGAAATTATTTTTTACTATTTCGCTTTACTTTATTACTATAAATTTATTTAGCCAACTTAATTTTACTATTAGGTTAAACAAAGGATTAGACCCAAACAAAATCAAAATTTTTTATTCTGATGGGTCAGTAAAAAAGTTCATAAATTTGGATTTTATTAATAACGCTGCGCTAACAAGTGAAGCTATACAATCAAGATATGCTCGAATAATTATAATGTATCCAGATAAATTAGGGAATTTACCTGGGAAATGTTTTTTAGTAAGTAAAAAGAAATCTTTTATAAAATTTAATGAAGTAGCTGATACTATCTTTGATAAACTTTCTAATTATGAAAGTAGAAATATCATTGATGTTACGAAAAACAATATATATACAAAACTAAATAAGTTTACAGAAAAGGAGTTGAGATATTTTAACATTATTAGTAAAATTAACAACAATAACAAAACAGATAGTACAACTAAATTAGTCAATGAAACTTACGAAAAGCTAGCATTAAAACAACTTCAATTTATTAAACTAAATGGAAAAGAATATTTCTTTTTTGAAAAGTTCATACAAGACATAGTTCCAACATTAAAGAGTAAAAATTTATTAGAGTTGTACGAAGTTTTTAATACAATTTTTCCAACTAGTTTTAAAGAGAGCTATGAAGGTAAATCAGCAAAGGCTTTCCTAGAAGGAAACTTGAATGTAAAAATTGGTATGAAATGCCCACAATTTAAAACTATTGATTATTTAGGAAATGAGCTAAATTCTGAGAAATTAAAAGGTAAATATTATTTACTTAGTTTTTGGGCTACTTGGTGTGGTCCTTGCTTAAAAGAAATACCCCAGTTAAAAAATATTAGAACACTATATAGTGAAGATAAACTTAGTATAATCTCTATATCCAGAGATACAGACTCTTCAAAATTTATAACGGGTATTAATAAATATAATATGAATTGGATAAATGTATTTCACGATCCAATCATGGAAAATCTATTTGGAGAAAAACCAATTCCGTCTCTATACCTTGTAGATAGAAATGGAAAATTAATTTTTAGTAGTTGGGAAAAAAATATTGAAGAATTGGATACTATTTTAAGAGATGAGTTGAAGTAAAGAAAAATATTTTATTATAAAAGTATTTAAAGAATTTAGTAGTGCACGACTAAATTAGTTGCCTTTAAATTAAAACTTATAGTGTAGTTTGCAACTGCTGTACAAAATAATTAAATTTTATTAAAATGAAAAAATTAACGAGAAATGAAATGAAAGAAGTAAGTGGTGGACAGAATAAGGCAAGCGTAGCTGTATGTGGAACATATAGTTGTGGCAGTTGCCCTGCCGCTTGTGGTTGTGGGACATATAAAGATTCCCCTTGCGTATCTACTGGAATCCAAGGAGAACTTTAAACAACTTTTTTATCTAAAAGAGTTGTTAATAAAATTAAAGTAGTTGTCGTTATATATAACGACAACCACTTTAATTTTTATTGTGCCATAATTAGCTGATTACTACTTTGAATTTTCATTTAAATATTACAAAACAATAACAAAAATATTTACATAGTCAATTTGAAAGATTTGCATAAAGTCAGCTTTATAATTTACTTAAAACTTCAAAACTAAGAGTTGGCATTATAAAGAAATGATGTCAAGTTAAAATAACCATTATGAAAAACGTTTTTTTAATATATGCAATTTTAGTTTGTATGTGTGCAAATTCACAGGATAAAGGAATACATTTTGAAAATAATACAGATTGGGTAAAAATTGTGGCAAAGGCAAAATTAGAGAAAAAGTTTATTTTTATTGATTTTTACACAACATGGTGCGGTCCGTGTAGAGCAATGAGTACCCAAATCTTCCCATTAGAAGAAGTTGGTGATTTTTATAATAAAAATTTTATCAATCTTAAGTTACAATATGACTCAACTCAAAATGATAATGAAGAAGTAAAAAACTGGCATCCATTGGCTAATAAATTTTTTAAACAATTTAATATAGCAATTTATCCTACTTTTTTATATTTCAATTCAAATGGGGAAATCGTTCATAAGGTAGTGGGAGGCAGCCTAACAAAAGATTTTATTGAAAGAGGTAAAAATGCGATAGATACTGAAAAACAATATTATAATTTAAAGGAGCAGTACGAAAACGGTAAAAGAGATACTTCATTTTTGTATAATCTTATCAAAGTTTCTAAGTCTGCATACGAAACTGAATTTTATAAGAAAGTTTGTTTCGAGTATTTAAATACTCAACAAAATTTATACACAAAAAAAAATATCGATTTACTAAAAATTTCAGTAAGCAATAGTTCAGATTTTGGATTCCAAATAATAATGGATAATTCTAAAAGAGTAGATTCTTTTCTAGGAAAAGGAGTGGCTACAGCATTTGTTAATAATATTATTGTTCAAGAAGAGGTAAATCCTAAAATAAACAATGCAGATACAATTAATTGGAATTCACTAAAATATATTTTAAAAACAAAATATCCAAATAATGTTAATGAAATTTTTTATATCGCTAAAGTGAATTATGAAAGAAAGAAGAAAAATTGGTTAGCATTTAGTAATGCCATAACAAATTATTTGAGTAAGTATGAAGACAAATTGCCGTTTTATAAATTGAATGAGTATGCGTTTGATATCTTCCTATATTGTAATAATAAAATTATTTTAAAAAATGCGCTTATTTGGAGCAAAAAATCATTTAGCAATCTATCAAAAATAAACCCTGACTATGTAGATACATATGCCAATCTTTTGTACAAACTGGGAAGGAAAAATGCTGCCTTAAATTGGGAGCAAAAAGCTCAAAAAATTGCTATTGAACATGGTGCCGACAAATCTTGGAATCAAGATATAATTGATAAAATGAAAAAAGGTGAAAAAACTTGGTAAAAGTTGCCCCTCTTAGCCTTTGCAGGCATAGCAGTAGCTTTGCCTTTGTTAGTAGCAGCCTTCACATTTCCTTGGCATCTGCCTATCTCGAATTAGCCGAGGCTTGGTCTTTGACCAGCCGACAAAATAAAAGATGCTATAAAAAACTAAAAATAACTAACAAATAGGCTTCCCTTGGCTAAGCCCAAGCAAAGGCTTGCAAGAGTACAGAGGATAATTTGAAATTTAAAATTATTTATCTGACCTCTTATAATTATAGGTGTTAAATAGCACAAAAGTGTAATAAGGTAACTATGCCAATGTAAAAAATAAATTTAAAAACAAACTAAACTAACAAACTATATAAAAGGATTTATTATGGTTAAAGTACCCTCAACAATAAAACCATGCTGCATATCTTCTGAGTACAATATCGTACAATTAGCATCTATTGCCGAGGCAACAATTATGGCATCAAATAATTGTAAGTCGTATCGGGCTATTAATTTTTCGGTATGGTTTAAAACTATTTGGGTGGTGGGTACAATTGTACAATTTCTTAATGCTTTATTGCATTTTATCAAAGTATCAAGTTTCGGGATTTTTAATAATCTTTTGCTCACATTAAAAAACTCTGATACTACTTGGGCTGAAACTATTGGATTAGCAAATACTAATTTTTCTGCAATTTTTCTTTTTTCAAAAAAGTATTCATCAAATAAATATACCAACACATTTGTGTCTATTGCAATCTTACTCATAGTCATTAGCTTCGTCTCTATTAAATTTATAATCTTTAAGGCTCACTCTACAGTCTTTAAAAATTTCACTTATACTTTCAATACTTCGGTTAGCTTCTTTTGTTGGCTCTTCAATAATTTCCACTTGTTCATAGCTAAAAGCAATTTTTTTACCAATAAAGTTATCAGGTATCTCCAATTGCAAATTGAAAACATTGCTAGTAGGCTCAATTATTTGTGTTATCATAAAGATTCATTTTCACAAATTTAATAAAAATTATAGGATTCTAAACTTTTCAATAACAATTTAACAATAGAACAAATTTATCACTTGAAACTAACCTTCCCACACTTTCTTCAACGCAACCAAATGGACTGTGGTCCTTCATGCCTATACATGATAGGCAAACATTATGGGCGTAGCTTTAGTATAGAAAAACTACGAGAGCTTACTGAAATAGGCAAAGAAGGGGTAAACATTTTGGGCATAAGCGATGCGGCGGAAAAAATTGGATTTCGTACGCAAGCCGTACAACTATCATTAACTGATTTGAAAAACAATATTAAACTGCCTTGCATTTTGCATTGGAGTCAAAATCATTTTGTGGTATTGTATAAAGTAAAACGGAATGCTTTTTATGTGGCTGACCCTGGTAAAAGTTTATTGAAATATACAGAGAGGGAGTTTGTGGAGCGGTGGGTGTCAGCCCCCCAAGAAGCCCCACCTATCCTCCCCGAAGGGGAGAGACAAGGAGTAGAACTTAGCGAAGATGTATCATTTATTGATTCAAATCAATCTTCGCTAAGTTCTTCGCAACAAGTCCCTCCTGTGGAGGGATTTAGGGAGGCTTTTTCGGGGGAGATAGAGGGGGCCGGAATTGCACTTGTGCTCGAACCCACCCCACTATTTTACAACAACCAATACGACGAAGATTATACCGAACAAAAAGGAAAAGGATTTGGCAGTATTGTTTCTTATTTGTTGCCCTACAAAAAATTAATTATACAACTTATGCTTGGCTTGCTGCTAGGCAGTTTGTTGCAATTAATATTACCTTTTCTTACTCAAAGCGTAATAGATACTGGGGTTAATACAGGAAATCTTCCTTTTGTGTATGTAGTGCTTTTTGCGCAGCTAGCACTCTTTGCAGGCAGGCTAGGTGTAGATTTTATAAGGAGTTGGATTTTGTATCATATTAGCAGTCGTATAAACATTAGCATACTTACCGATTTTTTAATAAAGCTGATGAAGCTGCCCGTGAGTTATTTTGATAGTAAAAAAACAGGCGATATTATGCAGCGTATGAATGATCATAGTCGCATACAAAATTTTCTTACAGGCACATCGTTATCCACACTTTTTTCATTGTTTAACTTGGTTATATTTTCTGTTGTACTTGCTATGTACAATACTGGTATTTTTTTAGTATTTGCAGCAGCTTCTGTTTTGTATATTTTATGGATATTTATTTTTCTTAAAAAAAGAAAAACGCTGGACTATAAGCAATTTGATATAGCCTCTGCAGAGCAAAGTAAAACCATGGAAATAGTGCAAGGCATGCAAGAAATAAAACTACATGGCTGCGAAAAACCAAAACGCTGGCAGTGGGAGCGCCTGCAGGCACGTACCTTTAAGCTAGGTATGAAGGGGCTTGCACTAAACCAATGGCAGCAAACGGGCGCATTTTTTATAAACGAAGGCAAAAATATTTTTATTACATTTTTGGCAGCAAAGGCTGTTATTAATCATGAAGGAGGGATGACACTGGGTGGTATGCTTGCCATACAATACATCATTGGTCAGCTAAATGGCCCAATAGAGCAAATGATAAACTTTGTACAAAGCTGGCAACTAGCCAAAATAAGTTTAGATAGATTGAACGAAATACATGGTCTGAGAGACGAAGAGGCCCCCTCTATCTCCCCCGCTGGGGGAGGAAACCTCGAAGACCAAAATGTTGATTATGTAGGAGAATTGAGCAAGATTTTGCCTACTTATAAATCTATAC
>JAYVID010000325.1:0-4429 GCA_043770525.1 Ferruginibacter sp. | reverse complement strand
CAATAATCAATGTTCAATAATCAACAATCAATGTTCAATTTAAAATGAGGGTATATTAAAAACGGGCCTTTTAAGCAAAAAAAAGGGGCCATGATAGAAATCAAAGCCCGTATTAATCCAATATCCTATGAAAAACCAATGTTATAACGCTTTACTGCAATGTTTTATTGTGTTTTGTAGAAATATTTCTACAAAACTTGTAAATTGTGTTTATGAAAACAATAAATGATTGGTTAAATGAATATGGTGAAAGTCATAAAAATGAAACAAACAAATTGATTCATTGGGTTTGCGTTCCAAGTATTTATTTTTCTATTGTAGGTTTATTATACGCTATTAAACTACCATTTACCATAGTTGGTATACAATTAAATATTGCAATGTTGGCAATATTTTTAGTTACACTTTACTTTTTAAAACTATCAAAAAGCGTAACGATAGGTATGCTGTTGTTTAGTAGCTTATGTTTGATTGTTTGTTATGCAATTGAAAAAACTGGGTTGTCACTTTGGGTTTTTTGTTTGGTAGTATTTGCAATGGCTTGGATAGGGCAGTTCTATGGCCACAAAATAGAAGGCAGAAAACCCTCGTTTTTAAAAGATATACAATTTTTAATGATAGGGCCAGCTTGGCTAATGAGTTTTATTTATAAAAAATGGGGTATTGGTTTATAAACTAAAATACATTCCTTGCTTTATCAGCCTTTACTTTATCCCAATACTTTTTAGCAACATATAGCATTCCAAAACTTTCGCTATCTTCTTTGCCTATATGCTTGTGGTGCATTTTGTGTGCCCAGCGTATTGTACGTACATATACATTGTTGCTTCTTGTAAACCATTTAAAACGCTGGTGTATTATTACATCGTGTACTAAAAAATAAGCTAGCCCATACACGGCTATACCAAATCCAATACCTGCTGCAATGTAATTTTGAGCTTGCAACCCAAGCATAATGCAGAGCCAACTTGGTATAGCAAAAATTAAAAAGAATGCATCATTTTTTTCAAAAAAAGATTTGTGAGGTTTATGATGATCTTCGTGCAAATACCATAAAAATCCATGCATCACAAATTTATGTGTAGCCCAAGTAATACCTTCCATTATAAAAAAGGTAACAAGTGTAATAGGTATAGAAATGATCCAACTCATAAAAAAGTTCTTATTAGCATAAAAAACATAGCCATTATCATAAGCAAATGTACTGCGAAAATATTTTGTTTTTCAAATTTTAAAAAAGCAAAAGCAATCATTAACAATGTGCTTATTCCAAACCAAGTTAAGTAATTAAAAGAAGGTATCTCACCGTCTCCGAGCCATTTCCAAAATCCTAACTTTATAGCTGCGGGTTCCATTATCCAATCAAAAATAACCGCTACCATAGCACCATCAGAAACAATAGAAACAATTTTCAACGCCTTTGGTCGTTCGCCAGTTACTATTTCTAATCTATTGGATAATTTTTCAACTACAGTATATACAGCTACTCCACAGCAATACATAATAATAAACCAGTTTATACCTATTACCAATGGTACATTTTTTATTGCTGGGCCAAGCATTTTGCCATATTCATATTGCCCAAACAAATGCCCCGTGCTTGTACCAATAATTTCTACTGCTATACCTGTAGAAAAACATAAAAGGAAAAAAATAATATAAGCAATATTTATTTTTTTCTGTGTGTAAACTAATAAGCCCAACATCAATAATAAATTTAGACCTGTAGTGGCTACAAAAATCTTTTTATTTATAAACATGCCTACAAAACCTATTGCATGAAAAAATATGGCAATAGCAGTTGCAATTTGATATTTAGTTTTAAGCATGTACTTTTCGTTGGTTTTTTGTATCATACTTTATAAGATCTGCTACAATTTTTGCACTCTTTAAACAAAGTGGAATACCACCACCAGGGTGCACACTGCCACCACAGCAATACAAGTTTTTTATATGGCTTGTAAAGTTTGGATGGCGCATAAAGGCAGATTTTTTACTATTGCTACTGCTACCATATAAAGAGCCAAGGTATGAGCCTGTATTGGTTTCTATGCTTTGTGGGTGCAGCATTTCTTCAAAAACAATGTGTTCTTCTATATTGGTATTTAAAATGCGATTTAGTTTTGTTACAATTAAACTTTTTGCAGTTTTCTTTAATTCATCTTCAATGTATGAAGTGTCTGCTGGTACGTTTATCATTACAAACCAGTTTTCACAATTTGGGGGTGCTTGGGCTACTTCTTGCTTACTAGTAATGTTTATATAAATTGTAGGGTCTGCATATAAACGCTTGTGTTTAAAAATATGTGCAAACTCATTTGGGTAATCATTTGTAAATAAAATATTATGTAATTCTAATTGTAGAAACTTTTTATTTATACCCCAATAAAAAACCAATGCACTGCTACTTCTTTCTTGCTTTAATATTTTGTTTGCTTTTTTAGTATTTCCCAATAAATTTTTATGTGTAAAATATATATCGCCATTGCTTACTATCACATCTGCAAATATATTTTTATTATTTACTACTATACCTTCAGCTTTGTTATCTGGACAAATAATTTTTTCTACTGCTGCGTTAAAATGAAACTCAACTCCTTTTTGCTTTGCTAAATTATACAATGCCTTTGTAATATTTATCATACCGCCTTGGGGGAAATAGGCACCTTCTGATTGTTCTAAGTGTGGTATCAAACTCAGCATAGCAGGGGCTTTGTAAGGATTGCTACCATTGTAAGTTGCAAATCGATTAAAAATTTGTTGTGTTTCGGCAGCTACAAAACGTTTATTGTAACCTCCTAATGATTTAAATAAATAAGCAAACTTTAAAGAACTTAATGCTCTTAATACCCTTGGGTGTAACCAAGTTCTTTTTTTATGTAGCGAATAATTAAGAAAAATATTTGCAATGTTGTTGTACAATTTTTCTGACCGAAGTAAATATTTTTTAACATTTGCTTCGGGTTCACTTACTTTATCTGACAATTCTTTTGCAAATAAATTAGCATCGCTATAAGCATTTACTGTTTTACCATTTTCATAAAAATATTTACAAGCAATATCTAATTTACTGTAATTAAAATAATTTTCTATTGGTTCTTCAGCTAGTTTAAAAAGTTCTTCTATATTTTGTGGTTGGGTAAATAAAGATGGGCCAGCATCAAAATGAAAGCCATGTTTCTCAAAGGCAGATAGCTTACCACCCGGATAATTATTTTTTTCAAATACCGATACTGAAAAACCTTGTACAGCAAGCCTTATTGCCGCTGCCATACCTGCTACTCCACTACCAATAATAATTGCTTTTTTATATATCTTACTGCTCATAAAGAATTAAACGAACTGCGCAATCCTGCTTTTACTAATATTACGGCTTTAAAAGTATTACTTATTCTCACTCTATTTTGTAATAAAACGGCAGGTTCTGCGCTTTTTATTTTTTTAAATAAAGTAAGGTAATATTTATATGCCACATATACCCCAAATCTAGCTTTATTTGGTAACATTACAATTCCATCATGAGCATGTTTTAAATCTTTGGCTATATCTTCTTCTATTATTCTTTTGTCTTTTTCTGTAAAATTTTTAAAATTTACACCAGGAAAATAAGTTCTGTTTAGCTGCTCATGGTCTGCTTTTAAATCTCTCAAAAAATTTACTTTTTGAAATGCTGCACCAAGGCTTTGTGCAGATGGGCGCAATTTTTCATACGCTACTTTATCTCCATTACAAAATACATATAAGCACATTAAACCTACCACTTCTGCACTGCCATAAATGTAAGTGTTGTATGCTGAGGCATCGTATTGTTTTTCGCTTAAATCCATTTCCATACTATTGAAAAATGCTTCTATCAAAGTATGATCAATATTGTATTTGTTTACTGTTATTTGAAAACTATGTAAAATCGGATTTAGACTTATTTTCCTTTCGATGGCATCGTAGGTTTCTTTTTTAAAATCGGCTAATAAAGTAGCTTTATCAAAGCCATGAAATGTATCTACAATTTCATCTGCAAAGCGCACAAAGCCGTATATATCATAAACAGGCATGCGTAGATCCACATGTAGCATACGTATAGCGCTGCTAAACGATGTGGAGTATCGCTCAGCTGTTATTTTGCTGCACTCATGGCTTACAGTGTGAAATAATTCTATCATTTACAAAAACGTTGTTCTTTTTTAATTTTTTTGCTTAGCAAAATGAGGTCTATTAATTCATGGGTTTAGATTTTTTCTACAAAAAACGAAGTTTTTTAACCCCGCCTTTTTTTATAAAACGCCCTTCCGTCTTCTCGGCAAAAAGTATAACCACAGGTTCTCGGTTTTGTTTTTGCTTCGCAAAAAGAGTTTAGCCACAGATTTACAGTTTTTATTTTGCTTCGCAAAATTTTAGGCTGTAGATTCAACAAACTTTCAATTATAAAGCT
>JAYVID010000324.1:0-10727 GCA_043770525.1 Ferruginibacter sp. | reverse complement strand
AAACTCTAAAATCATATAGGTATTTGGATGTGCAGGAACAGCATTATCATAATAATATTTTAAGTTGGCAACCCTTGATGCATCATAATTTTCCACTGTAGTTGTGTTAGTAACTGTTTGTGTAAAACCTTTTGCTAAATCAAATCTAAATCCATCTACTTTATATTCATCTAACCAAAAATTTAAATTGCGTTGAAATAAATATTTAGTAGCTGCTGAATTATGATTAAAATCATTAAATACACTATAGGGATGTGTTGCTACTACATTTAACCAAGGGTTGTTTGGTGTAGGTTGGTTGGTTGTGCTATTCCAATACATTTTAGCTTGTGGTGCTTCACCTGTACAATGGTTGTACACCACATCTATAATTACTGCAATACCATTTGCATGGCAGAGGTCTATAAATTCTTTTAATTTATTTTTTGGGCCATAATATTTATCTGGTGCAAAATAAAATGATGGATTGTACCCCCAACTTTCGTTGTTGTCAAATTCATTTACGGGCATTAATTCTATTGCATTAATTCCAATACCTTTTAAGTAATTTATAGAATCTATTAATGATTGATAACTATGCTCAGCTGTAAAATCTCTTATGAGCAATTCATAGGTCATTAAATTTCTTTTGTCTGGCCTTGTATAGTTAGTGGTTGTCCAATTAAAAGCAGGTTCTGCAGTTTGTAAAATACCTACCAGCCCTGAGGTAAGCCCTACTGGGTATGGTTTTAAATTAGGGTAGGTTATAGGAGAAATAAATTGATCGTTGTTTGGATCTAATACTTTTTGTGTATACGGGTCTGCAGTTCTTATGGTATTATCTACTAAATATTGATAGGCATATTCTGTACCAGGCGTAAGCCCTGTAATGGTTAACCAATAATAGTTACCATCTGGAGTTTTATTCATTTGCCCAGCACAAGTAGTTTGCCATCCATTAAAATCACCAATTAAATTCACACTGGTTTTATTAGGTGCATACAAAACTAAAGTTGCAGATGTATTGCCAGGCAAATAATTTATTCCTTCTACAGCCCCTGCGGGCAGTGGAGCTGTGGTTGTGGAAGGAGCAATAAAAAAACTAAATGAATCCTTTTTTAAACCAGTTCCATCATTCCCTTCAAACACAAATTTTTGTTCACAAGTAGAAGTCATAGTAGGGTTAGCAGATAAGGTATTTACACCAGTACCAGTATTTATAGTATTGCCATTAAATTTAATAGTAAGTGCAGCGTTGTTAGTAGCTACGCCTGTTACTGCCACTGTATTACCTTGTAAAACATTAAGAGGTATAGGGTATGGTACAAAGCGTGGCTCAAACGGAGGCAGGTTTAGCCTTACAGCAAATTGTCCCGCAGCATATACAGGTATGTACATATCACTACCATCAGAATTTACATTTTTTAATGTGCCTGCACCATTTCTAAAAATGATATTTACTTTATTAATAGTTTCACCAGCAGGTACGCCAAAAAAAGTACGAATATCAGTAATGGTAAAGGAATATTTATTGTTACCTAATGAAGTAGCTTGAGCAGCTGGAGTAGGAGTATTAAAATTGGGGAATTTTACATAACGCCAATTTCCGGGGCTGGTGCTTAAATTTGTATTTACTCCTACGTGTACATACACATCGGATGTATTTGCATAGTTAAGTAAACCTTGGTTTCCTTTCGTACAATCTATAGTAACAGTCATTGTACTATTATCATTTGGGAACTCAGGAGTCCAAGTAAGTAATCGCTGGGCTTTTAAAGAAAAAACAGAAAAGGCAATAACAATTAAGAGTAGCGTTTTTTTCATAAATAGCTATAATTTTAAAGTAAATTACAATTGTTATTCTATTATTCCAAAGTAGATAAGTATAAAATGTGGATTAATATTTTTAAAAAAATTTAGAAAATTTAGTTTTTTTCAAAATTATGATTTTAAAATAATAAAGTTCATAAAACTTATAGATTATCAATGTTTTATAAAATTAATTTTTAACGAAAAGGTTTTCATTTTTTAAAATAAAATTAATTTTATTAAAATATTTTTTTTTATCTTAATGACTTATTCCCAAAAATCTAGATGATATGCTATTAAAAATAAATTGAAAAAGAAAATTTGAAGAAATAAATTACTTGTTTTATAAAAAAATTCAACATTATGAATAGTAATTGAATTGGCTTTAATATAAATATATTTGTAAGCAGAATACTTTACTAGTTTAATGAAAAATAAAATTATTTATATTATTTTCTTATTTTCTTCTTTGTTTGTTTCAAACATAGTTATTGCACAAGTAAAAAATCAAAATGACACATTTTTTTTATTGAAAAAGAAAGGTCTTTTAAAAAAATTGGGAGAAAGTATTTATAGGGATATTGAAATAGAAACGGATGTTGTAAAAATTGTAAAAAATGAAGATCCCTTTTTAAAGTTTGATGGAAAACGAATTCGTTTCATTAGCATTGCACCTACTGGTTTTTATACAATAGTACATGATACTGTTAATGGAAAAAAAGGCAACTTTTTAGAAAACGTTGGTGACTTTTTTCACAAAAACACTTTGCCACGAATTGTAAGAAAGAATTTATTTTTTAAAGAAGGTGATAAAATTTTGCCAAGAGAGTTTTCTGATAATGAAAGGTTTTTAAGAGAGCAACCATTTTTTAGAGATGCTAGAATAATGGTAAAAGAAGATTCTACTAACTCCTTATTTGTAGATGTTGTAATATTAACAAGAGATTTATTTTCGCTAGGAGCTAGCGCAGATGTTAGCAACTTAAATAAAGTAGAAACCGTAATTACAGAGGAAAATATTGGCGGAACTGGAAACAAATTTGAAATCACTTCTTTGTATGATAAAGAAAGGAATGATAATTTTGGTTTTGGTGCTTCATACATTAAAAGAAATATATCTGGAAGATTTATTAACTGGACAACTGGTATAAATACATACAATGCTGCATTTAATAGTGGGCGACAAGAAGAAAATTTATTGTATACAGCTTTTAATAAGCCATTGTTAAGTAGATACAATGCATGGACTGGAGCGGCTTATTTTGGTTATGGTCAAAATAAAAACCAGTATGAAATTGATAGTGTTTTTGAACAAAGTTTTAAATACAAGAATTTAGTTACTGATATTTGGGGAGGTTTTAACATTGGCTACAAAAATAAAAAAGAAAAAGATTCAGATAAAAGATTAAGGCATTTTGTTGCAATTAGAGGATTTTATAATGAGTTTTTTACTGTTCCCAAAGCTTTCAAAAACTCTATTTATTATTCTAATTTAAATGGATTTCTTGCTTCATATAGTTTGTATAAACAGAATTTTTTTAGAACAAGCTTTATATATGGATTTGGAAGAAATGAAGATGTGCCAAAAGGTTTGAATGCAACACTAGTTGCTGGTTATACAAATAAGCAAGGTGTCCGTAGAGCTTATTATGGAGCAGAATTTGATGCTACAGATTATTCAAAGAAAGGAAATTATACTAGCTATAATTTTAGATTTGGAACTTATATAAATAAAAGTGATTTAGAAGATGTTGATATTTTAGTAGGTATAAATAAGTTTACAAAACTTTATAAGTTTAATTCTATTTGGCGAAATAGAAATTTTCTTACAATTAATTTTGCAAAGCAATTTAAATTTAATTCACTTTTAAATAGAAGCTTAAATTTACTAAGCAATTATGGACAACCTAATTATAGAGGTACCAGTATAGAAACTGATACCCGTGCTACCATAAAAGCTGAAACAGTTTTTTTTAATTTGAAAAAATTTTATGGTTTTAGGTTTGCACCATTTGTATTTACAGATTTAAGTTTGCTAAAACCATTTAATGATGCATTTAATAAATCAATTGGATACTCAACACTAGGTGGTGGAGTACGTGTAAGAAATGAGAATTTAGTTTTTGGTACAATTGAGTTGAAAGGGTTTTATTTTCCAAGAAAGGAAGAGGGTTTTAAAAATTGGAGGGTAGAAGTAGCTTCTAAACTCCGATTTAATTTTAATACAAGTTTTATTCGTAGACCCGAGTTTGTTTCACCTAATTAGTTTTAAAATAATGTATACAAAAGAACAAGCGTCTGCTGTAAGGCAGCGGTTTTGGATAAGTTTTGGTAAGTATATGCAGCCAGTACCTAGTGCATCTGAAGAAAAAGTAAATTGGATAAATTATAAAACCGGCATAAAAGGTATTTTTTTTAAAATGGATGTTGATAATGATAAAGCATCAATATCAATAGAAATAAGCCCAAAGGAAACTGCATTGCAATATCAATATTTCAATTTATTTCAAAACTTGCAAAAGCAATTTCAAGATGCAACAAAAAATAATTGGATTTTTACAAAATATTTTGAAGATGAATTTGGTAAAAGTTATAGTACAATATCATTAGAATTGATGAATGTAAATATTTTCAGAGAAACAGATTGGCCTCAAATAATAAGTTTTTTAAAACTACATATTATTTCATTAGATACTTTTTGGGCAGAGTATAAAATTGCTTTTGAAACGATATGATTGTTATAAAGTTTTATTTGTAATTGTGGCTCTGCCTAAGGAAGCTTTATCTATTTCAACATTTTCTTCCACATTAGCATAGCCTTGTTCTTTCATAGTACTAGCCAAAACTGTTACCTCTTTTATAAAAATAGCTACTTGATTTTTCTTTAATTCTTTTAAGGTGAAAGCCATATCATATTCGCCCTCTCTTCCCATTGGGCCAATATTATCGCAACTTATTTTTTTAATTTTATTTTTCTTTTTAAATGCGGAGACATAATCAAGCAAAGGTTTATTGCTAGGCACACCACAACACATGCTGCCAAATTTTACAACTACTCTGTAAGTATTTTTTTGTGCGAAACCATTTATTGTTAAAAACAATATTACAGCTAAGAAGATATATTTTTTCATCGTTTAATTTTATTGCAGCAAGTTATTTAATTTTTTTGAAAACAACCTTCTGTACATTATTTACACTATAGTTTACCACTTCTTTAGCATCTTCCATAATCTTTTTGCCCGATGTTACTTCAAAATACAATTGCTTCCCCCTTAATTCATAAAAGGAAGTGAGCATAATGCCTTCAGTTTCAAAAACGCTGTATAATTTATCATCAAATAAATAATCTTTTAACTCAATACCATCGCCTTCATCTGTTACATAAATACCATTTGCTTTGTCTTTTAAACGAAGTTTATAATTTTTTGTAACAGGTATTTTGGTGGAAATGTATTCAGTCTTCCACATCCAAGATGTATCTGTTTGTTTTTGTATAGTTAGTAAAACAGTTACCGTATCTTTTAGAATCCCTTTACTATAAATTTTCATTACCCCTTTCCAATTCCCAATACATTTATCAGAAAAAAGTTTTTGAGCAACAGATATGTTTACAATAAAAAAACATGCTAAGGTTAATACTATTTTCATTTTACTCTTTCTTTTAAAATTTGTTCTATTGCTTCTAGTTTAATATTTTTTGCTTTTAGCAAAATTAGTAAATGATATAATAAATCAGCAGCTTCATTTTTAAATAGCTCCTCATTGTTATCTTTTGCTTCTATTACCAATTCCACTGCTTCTTCACCTACTTTTTGTGCTACTTTATTTATGCCTCTTTTATATAATTTATTAGTATACGAATTTTCATCGTTTTCATCAATTCTTTTATGAATTGTTTCTTCTAATGTATATAAAAATCCTTTTGTATCTGTTTCACCAAAGCATGTTTGCGCACCTGTGTGGCATACAACACCTGTTGGTATTGCTTTTATGAGAATAGTATCATTATCACAGTCTACTTTTATTTCTTTTACTTGTAAAAAATTACCACTTGTTTCTCCTTTTGTCCACAATCTATTTTTGCTACGGCTAAAGAAAGTTATGTTGTTTTCTGCTTGTGTTTTTGCAAATGCTTCTTCGTTCATGTAGCCAAGCATGAGCACTTGCAAGCTTGTGTAATCTTGTACAATTACAGGTACTAATCCATCTCCTTTTTTAAAATCTATATTCATTTTTATATATTTTTTCTGTTCTTATTTATTTGGTAAAAGACTCCACAGTATCTTATCGCATGGGGTGCTGAGTATGCGCAGGGTGCGCAAAGTTTTCCTCAGCGACCTTTGCGGTTCTTTGCAACTCTGCGATACAATAACTTCCTCATCTAATAGAAATATTCTGCTCTTTCAAATATTCTTTCAACACAGGTATCGGTATTTCTCCAAAATGAAAAATACTTGCTGCCAATGCACCTGTAGCTTTTGTTTGTTCAAATACTTCTTTAAAATGTTCCACTGCACCAGCACCGCCAGAAGCAATGATAGGTACATTTACAGCTTCACTCACTGCATTTGTAATATCAATGGCAAACCCATTTTTAGTCCCATCATTATTCATGGATGTTAATAATATTTCTCCTGCGCCCAATGCCACGGCTTGTTTTGCCCAATCAATTGTTTTTAATCCTATAGGTATTTTACCGCCACTTACATACACCCACCAATCATTATTTTCAAACTTTGTATCTATTGCCACTACCACTGCTTGGCTACCAAATTGGTTAGCAATATCCGTAATCAATATTGGGTTTTTCACAGCACTACTATTTATACTTACTTTATCTGCACCAGCTTTTATAATAGCTATGGCATCTTCTACCGAGTTTATACCACCACCAACCGTAAAAGGAATATTTATTTCTTTGGCAATTTTTTCTACTAAACTTGCTAATGTTTTTCTTTTTTCTTGCGTAGCAGTAATATCTAAAAATACCAATTCATCTGCTCCTTCTTGTACATACTTTTTTGCTAGTTCTATTGGGTCGCCAGCGTCACGTATGTCTACAAAGTTTATGCCCTTTACTGTGCGGCCGTCTTTTATATCAAAACAAGGAACAATTCTTTTCTTTAACATAGTGTGCTCAATTCTTTTAAACTAATTCTGTTTTCATAAATAGCTTTGCCAATAATTACGGCTTCGCAACCAATTTGTTTTACAGCTTCAATATCTGCCATGCTAGATATGCCGCCGCTTGCAATTAAATTTATGTTGCTTTTTTGCAAAATCTCTTTATACAAATCATTTGATGCGCCTAGCAACATACCGTCTTTACTAATGTCTGTGCATACTACATATTTTATACTTTTCTTTTCAAAGTCTTTAATAAAATCAACAATATCTAACTCAGAATTTTCTTGCCAGCCCTGTGTAGCTATTTTTCTGTTTAAGCAATCTGCACCCAGTATTATTTTTTCTGTACCAAATCTTTCTAACCATTCTAAAAATAGGGTAGGGTTTTTTGCTGCAATACTGCCTCCCGTTATTTGCGAAGCACCACAATCAAATGCTACTTCCACATCTTCATTTGTTTTTAGTCCACCGCCAAAATCTATTTTTAAATTTGTTTTGGTAGCAATATCATACAGCACTTTACTGTTTACAATATGTTGCGATTTTGCTCCATCTAAATCTACCAAGTGTAAATATTGTACGCCACTACCTTCAAAAGCTTTTGCTACTTCTAGCGGACTTTCGTTATATATTTTTTCTGTGCTATAATCTCCTTTGGTAAGCCTTACTGCTTTTCCGTTTATGATGTCTATGGCGGGTATTATTCTCATAATGTTTCAAGTTTATTGCTGTCAGCCTGAGCTTGTCGAAGGCGGGTTAGTTTTCAAAAGGGTTATCCATTCAAGATAGCCCCAGCTTCGACAAGCTCAGCTTGACATTATTATAGTTCAATGTTTACTTCCAAAAAATTCCTCAAAACCCTTTCCCCCACATCTGCCGATTTCTCAGGATGAAATTGTGTTGCATAAAAATTATCTTTTTGCATAGCCGCACTAAATGGTAAAATATAATTGCAGGTAGCAATCGTATTTTCGGTGATTGTTGCATAATAACTATGTACAAAATAAAAATTATCTGCTTCGTTTATTCCTTCAAAAAGCTTGCTATTACTTGCTTTTACATTATTCCAGCCGATATGTGGCACCAATTCTGTAGGTGGAAATAGTTTTACTGTAGCATTAAAAATACCCAAGCAAGTTGTATTGTTTTCTTCACTAAAACCACACATCAACTGTTGCCCAAGGCAAATACCCAACACAGGTTGTGTGAGTGATTTTATCAATACATCCAATTTTCTTTCTTGCAAATATTGCATAGCTGTACTTGCTTCTCCTACACCAGGAAAAATAACTTTATTGGCATTTCTTATTTCAGTTTCATTATCTGTAATGATAGATTCATATCCCAATCTATTCAACGCATTTTGTACAGATGTGATATTGCCAGCATTGTATTTTATTATTGCTATCATAAAGTTCCCTTTGTACTTGGTATGCTAAAATTATTTGTTTTACTTACTGCCATTTTTATAGCTTTTGCAAAGGCTTTAAAAATAGCTTCTATTTTATGGTGTTCGTTATCGCCTTCTGCTTTTATATTCAAATTGCATTTTGCATTATCGCTAAATGATTTAAAAAAATGCATGAACATTTCAGTAGGCATTTCACCAATTTTTTCTCTTGTAAAAGTAGCATCCCATACCAACCATGGTCTGCCACCAAAGTCAATACCCACTTGCGCTAGACAATCATCCATTGGGAGCAAAAATCCATATCGTTCTATTCCTTTTTTACTTCCCAATGCTTGCAAAAATGTTTCTCCTAATGTAATGGCAACATCTTCTATGGTATGGTGTTCATCTATATGCAAATCGCCTTTTACGCTTACGAATAAATCTATATTACCATGCTTGGCTATTTGTTCTAGTATATGGTCAAAAAAGCCAAGCCCAGTGTTCAAAGCACTTTTACCTGTTCCATCTAAGTTTACCGTTACTTCAATATTGGTTTCATTTGTTTTTCTTACAACCTTTGCTTGCCTTGGTTCTGCTTTTAAAAAGCTATAAATATCGCTCCAATTTGCAGTACACAAAACAGCGTCATCTGTTTTTTCTTTTGAAATATAAATGGCTTTGCAGCCTAAATTTTTAGCCAATTCCACATCCGTCATTCTATCACCAATCACATAGGAATTTGCCAAATCATAATTCCCCTTCATGTAATGTGTGAGCATGCCTGTGCGTGGCTTACGTGTAGGCGCATTATCCGCAGGAAAAGATTTATCTATCAATATTTCTTTAAAAACTATGCCTTCATTTTTAAATGCTTCCACAATTTTATTTTGTGCAGGCCAAAATGTTTCTTCAGGAAAAGATGCTGTGCCGAGCCCATCTTGGTTGGTAACCATCACTAATTCATAATCCATTTCTTTCGCAATGCTAGATAGGTATTGGAATACAGCAGGGTAGTATTCCAGTTTTTCTAAACTATCTAGTTGAAAATCGATTGGTGGTTCTATTACCAATGTACCGTCTCTGTCTATGAATAATACTTTTTTCATTTTTTTGAAAGCCTGCCCCCTAAATCCCCCGAAGGGGGACTTGAGAGTCTGTATTTTTTGAAGTTATTAATTTGATTCAGTCCTTCGTTTCTTAATTATTCAAGTCAATCTCTTACCTAATCTTCTAGGGTTCCTCCCCCTGCGGGGGAGATAGAGGGGGCTGTTAGAGTTGTTAGGAGCCTTTCATTCTCCTCCTCACTCCCCACCGTTATCCTCAAACAATTTTTCACCACACTATTTCTATTCCTTGTAATCACTTTTGCTTCTACCAAAGTTTCATACAGTTTATTTGCATCATCTACCTCTACTAAAATAAAATTTGCATCACTAGGGTAAATCTTTTTTACTATTGGCAGTACAGATAAATTTATAATCAGTTTCTCTCTCTCTTCTAAAATTATTTTTTTATTATTTTCAAAATCATCTACAGCCAATAATGTTTTCAATGCCTCATCTTGATTAAGCTTGCTTACATTGTATGGCGGCTTTACTTTGTTGTATAAATCTATAATCGCCTTACTAGCATAAGCCGTGCCAACCCTTGCTGCTGCTAGCCCCCAAGCTTTGCTAAAGGTTTGCGAAATAATAATATTAGGATATTGTTTAATTTTTTTAATAAAAGATGCTGCATTGCTAAAATCAATGTACGCTTCATCTATAAAAACAATACCATTAAAATTTTCAATTAGTTTTTCAATGTTATTAATATTGTTTCCCGTAGGGTTATTGGGCGAACAAATAAAAATCAATTTTAAATTTTCATCTTGTAAGTAATTTCTTACCGTATCAAAATCAATTTGAAAGTTATCTGTTAAAGGAACTTTTATCAACTCTACATCGTTTATGCCTGCGCTCACATCATACATGCCATACGTAGGTGTAAAGGTCAGTGCCTTGTCTTTACCAGGCTCACAAAATATTCTGTAAGCTAGGTCTATTACTTCATCGCTGCCATTACCTACAAAAATATTTTCTGCAGCTATATTTTTTATTTCGCTTAATTTATTTTTTAATTCCAATTGCTTTGGGTCGGGGTAGCGATTCAATTCCCCAAACGGATTTTCATTTGCATCTAAAAAGATAGCGTCTTTTCCTTTGTATTCATCTCTTGCACTTGAGTATGGCTGTAAGGCAAGTATATTTTTTCGTACTAATTTTTCTAAGTTGAACATGTGTTTTATTATAATCAAAAATTTATTTTCAAATTTAAAAGTTGTCAGCCTGAGCTTGTCGAAGGCGGGTTCGTTTATGCAGACCAGCTTCGACAGGCTCAGCTTGACACTATTATTATAGCGATTTCAATCTCACTATAA
>JAYVID010000323.1:0-3170 GCA_043770525.1 Ferruginibacter sp. | reverse complement strand
TCTAGCATCTTATCTGTAGGTAAAGCCACCTTTACAAAGTAATTTTGATTATCTATTTTTTCAATATTTAACATTGGAAAACCACTTTGATTTGCTTTATTTAGAGTTACATAATTTTTTAATTTATCAACGAGGTTATAAATAAATTGATTTGTAGGAAACCCTTTACTCATGCTAGAAGTTGTTATTAGTAAACTGTCAACAACAAGTTCGTTTTTTATTTCAAAACCATAAATATTTGTTTTATCTGAGCAAAACCTTTTAAAATTTTGTAAAATAGTAGTCATATTATTTCTTAATTTTCTCGCCTTTAAATAAGCAATAAATCGGTTATAAGGATTGTAAGAAGATACCATTTGTGCATTCCATTGTAAATTAGTAGAATCTATGTCAACGGGTGAAAGAAATAATGAGGTAGTTAAATTTGTATTAGTATTTTTAATACTTATTGGTAATACTGTTAAATTATTTTTATTAATTGTATAATGAAAATTATTATAATAAAAACTGTCCTTTACTATTTCTCCTGGCCAGCATTTAGTGATCATATCATTATCTGCCAAAGTTCTATAAACGCCGTTTCTAGTAGCTTTTATTGCTACAGAAGTAGAAATTTGAATAATATTAGGTATGAATAAATAAAGTGAGCCTATAATTAAAATGCAAATAACTAAAATAAAAATAAATACTTTTTTCATGAAAAAATAATTTGTAAAAATTAGTACAATAAATGCAATATTAGAGAATATTGATTTAAAAAAATTCATTAATAAAAACTGATACAAATTTTCAAGATTAGATATAAAAGTTATTTATTAGAAAATAAATATTATTACCACCAATGTAAAATAATTTGTAACAGTTACTCTAAAATATAAATCACATCATTAAAAATCAAAGAAATGTTTGCAAACGATTGTTGTTTAAAAATTCAATTGCCATTTAGTTTTGTAAAAGTAATATCTTTAAGCAAAATAATTGCATGCAAAAATTAATTTCAAATTTCTTATTAATTATTATTTCTAATATAATTTCTTGTAAAAAGAATAGCACCTTCAACGAATTAACCACCACCAAACCAAAAGACGACAAATGTTGGAAAGGAGAAATGGTATATCAAATTTATCCCGGAGGTTTTAAAGATTACGACGGAAATGGTGTGGGTGATTTTAAAGGCATCATTAAAAAATTAGATTACATAATAGTGGGGGGTGATATTGTACGAAGTATCGCCAATGTAGATCGATCAATAAACAAATTTCTATAAAACAATAATAAAAAAAACGAAGTTTATAAAAATAATTATGAAAAAAGTAATCCTCATTCTTGCAGTAGGCATGTACAGCTTTGCAAACGCACAAACAAAGTTCCAATATCAAAATGCAGGGCTACCTATTGATGCAAGGGTAAAAGATTTATTAAGTAGGATGACTGTAGAAGAAAAAGCAGGGCAACTGAACCAATTAAATGGCGGTGCTTTTACAGGCCCTGCAGCAAGTGATGCAGGGCAAAATGCAAAAGCAAAACAAGTAAAAGATGGACGTGTAGGCTCTTTGCTGAATGTAGTGGGTGTTGCCGATACAAGAACAATACAACAAGAAGCCATGAAAAGCAGATTGGGCATTCCATTAATTTTTGGATATGATGTAATACATGGTTACAAAACTATTTTTCCAATTCCATTGGCTGAGGCTTGTAGTTGGGATATAAAAGGCATAGAAAAAAATTCTTCCATTGCAGCAAAAGAAGCTTCGGCTGCAGGGCTTCATTGGACGTTTGCACCCATGTGTGATATTACAAACGATCCTCGTTGGGGACGCATAATGGAGGGTATTGGTGAAGATCCTTTTTATGGTGGTTTAATTTCTGCAGCAAGAGTAAAAGGTTTTCAAGGAAAATTAAATGATAATGAACACATATTGGCTTGTGTAAAACATTTTGCTGCTTATGGTTTGGTAGAAGCAGGCAGAGAATATAATAATGTAGATGTGAGCAGACCAATGTTGTGGAACAAATATTTACCTCCTTACAAAGCAGCTGTAGATGCAGGTGCTGCAACGGTTATGAATGCCTTTAATGTATTGGATGGTGTGCCCGCAAGTGCCAATAAATTTTTGGTGACCGATGTATTAAAAAACAAATGGGGCTTTAAAGGTTTTGTAGTGAGCGATTGGGGTTCATTTGGAGAAGAAATAAATCATGGCTATGCAGAAGATGGAAAAGATGCTGCACTAAAATCTTTACAGGCAGGCAGTATGATGGATATGGAAGCACAGGTTTCTGAAAAATATTTGCCACAATTATTGAAAGAAGGTAAAATAAATATGCAGCAATTGGATGAAGCCGTTGGAAAAATTTTGTATCAAAAATTTAAATTGGGATTGTTTGAAAATGCATTAAAATTTTGTGATGAAGCCAATGAAAAAAATAAAATATTTACAGCAGAAAACAGAGCTGTAGCATTGGATGCAGCAAAAAAATCTATTGTGCTTTTAAAAAATGACGCCTCTACCCTACCATTAAGTAAAGACAAAAAAATTGCATTAGTAGGCTTGTACGCAAACAGCAAAGATGATATGTTTGATTTTTGGGTAGCACAAGGAAGCAGCAATGATGCGGTTTCGGTGTATGAAGGCATGAAAAATAAATTTTCTAACATAACTTTTTGTAATGGATACAATGCTGATAATTCTACAACAGAATCTTTAATAAGCGAAGCAGTAAGCAATGCAAACAATGCAGATGTGATTGTAATAAATATTGGTATAAGTGGAAAGATGGCGGGTGAAGATAGAGCACTCGCAAACCCAAGCATAAGTGATGGACAAATTGCATTATTGAAAGCATTACAAAAAACAGGAAAACCAATTGTAGCTTTGGTTTCAAGTGGTCGCCCATTAATACTTACGCAAGCAGCGCCACTTACAAATGCATTGGTACAATGTTGGATTTTGGGTACAGAACATGGCAATGCCATTGCATCAATGTTGTTGGGAGAATATAATCCTTCTGCAAAAACAGTAATTACTTTTCCATTGGCTTTGGGACAAATACCTGTTTATTATAATCATTTTAATACCAACAGACCAAAACCAAATAAAGAACCAAGTGATTGGACTAGTAGATACAGAGATTTAAGCAATGAACCTTTGTATCCATTTGGTTTTGGA
>JAYVID010000322.1:0-2600 GCA_043770525.1 Ferruginibacter sp. | reverse complement strand
AAAGAAACAATGCTAACCGCCAAAAAGAAAAAACGGATGCCAACTTTTAAAAAGTTGGCATCCATTTTTTTTATATCGACTATTTTAAATTAATACTTCCCCTTCCATTTCCTTCGGTATTTCCAACCCCATCATTGTTAAAATTGTTGGTGCTACGTCTCCTAATTTTCCTGCTTTCACAGTACCTTTCCAATTATTATCTATTACAAAAAATGGCACGGGGTTTATGGTGTGTGCTGTATTAGGTGTACCATCTTCATTTATTTCATAATCTGCATTACCATGGTCTGCAAGTAAGAAAATGGTATAATCTTTTTCCAATGCTTTTGTTACAACTTTTTCTACACAATCATCTACAGTTTCTACTGCATTTATTACAGCATCCCACACACCTGTATGCCCCACCATATCTGCATTGGCAAAGTTTAAGCAAATAAAATCTGGTTGGGTATTTTCAATTTCTGTTATTGTTTTTTGTGCTACTTCAAAAGCGCTCATTTCTGGTTGCAAGTCGTAAGTAGCTACTTTTGGCGATGGTACTACAATTCTATTTTCGCCTGCAAATATTGCTTCCCTACCACCACTAAAGAAAAAACTTACATGTGGATATTTTTCAGTTTCGGCAATACGCAATTGTGTTTTACCTGCGGCAGCTATTACTTGCCCTAATGTATTATTCAAATTATCTTTATCATACATCACAAATACATTTTTATAAGTATCATCATACTTTGTAAATGTGGTATAATGTAGTGGAATTGTTTTCATACCATGCTCAGGCATATCATGCTGTGTAAGCACTTCTGTAATTTCTCTACACCTATCTGTTCTATAATTAAAACACAATACTGCATCGTCTGCTTCTATTTTAGTGTTACCTGCTGCTGCATTTATAAGGGGCATTATAAATTCATCAGTTACATTTTCTTGGTAAGATTTTTCTACCGAGGCAAATAAATTTTCCGAAAGGGTGCCTATTCCATTTACCAAACAATCGTAAGCAATTTTTACACGCTCCCATCTTTTATCTCTATCCATTGCATAATAGCGCCCAGTAATGGTTGCTATTTTCCCAGTAGTTTTTTCTAAGTGTGATTGTAATTCGTTCAAAAATGCTAGCCCACTTTTTGGGTCTGTATCTCTTCCATCTGTAAAAGCATGTATAAAAACATTGTGAAAGTTTTTAGCTGCACACAAACTCGTTATTGCTTTTATATGGTTTATATGTGCATGCACTCCACCATCGCTTACCAAGCCTAGTAAATGCAATTTTTTATTATTCTTCTGGGCATATTCAATACTATTTATAAGCCCTTCGTTTGTTTCAAAACGCTTATCTCGTATTGCCACATTTATGCGTTGCAAATCTTGGTACACAATTCTACCTGCTCCCAAGTTTAAATGCCCTACTTCGCTGTTGCCCATTTGCCCATCGGGCAAGCCTACTGCTTCGCCAAAAGTTGTTAAAGTATTGTTAGGGTATTTTTCGTAAAGTGATTTTACATAAGGAGTATTGGCATGCTGGATTGCATCACTGCTTTTTATTTTGCCAATTCCCCAACCATCCATTATAATTAGTATCGTTTTTTTGTTTTGCATGCAACAAAACTAAATGATTGTACGTTATTAGACATAGGTTGATAAATAAATATCAATAAAAAGAATAAAAAAATACCAATTGGCATACTTTTAGCACCTATTTATAGTCTTTAAAATAAATTATATCATGAAAAAATTACTAGGGTTAATTTCCTTGTGTTTAATATTAGTGTCTTTTACAGTTACGAATGGTTTAAATGATGTTATTACCGGTATAAAAGCAGGTAATGCTAACAGTGTTTCTAAACATTTTGATAATACAATAGAAATATCATTGAACGGCAAAAGCAATAGTTATAGCAAAAGCCAAGGTGAAGCTATATTAAGAGATTTTTTTGCAAACAATAGAGTAAAAACTTTTACAGTATTACACCAAGGAGATGCAGGCAGTTCGCAATATTGTATAGGTACATTGATAACCAACAAAGGAAGCTACAGAACAAAAGTAAACCTGAAGCAAAAAGGTGATAAACAAATGTTACAGGAAATAAAATTTGAAAATTAAATATTCACCTTTTATAAAACTAAACGCTTCTGAAAAGGAGCGTTTTTTGTTAGATAACATATTTTAAATTTCAACTCCTTTTCGACTGTTTTACAGATAAAAATAAGGCGAATCTTTTTATCTATTTTAATTAAAAAAATCTATTTAAAGTCGATAAGTTTATCTGCCTTTGAAATAATAAAGAAAAAGGTATAATGCATCATTTAAAATTTTCTTATTACAATTAAAATAAATTTAAAAAAAAACTAAGATTTAACTAAATTAAAAATACCATTTACACAAAACAATTATTCCGCTTCCTTACCTTTACCAAATGAACTATAATGATGCTTTACAACGACTCATAAAAAATGCTTTAGCTGAAGATGTTGGAGATGGCGACCATACCACCCTATCTTCTATAAACGAAAATGCAGCAGGAAAAGCTATTTTAAAAATAAAACAAGATGGGATACTGGCGGGCATGCAAGTAGCAGAAACCATTTTTAAATACATG
>JAYVID010000321.1:0-2435 GCA_043770525.1 Ferruginibacter sp. | reverse complement strand
ATAAATGGATTAAATATTCCTTCCTATCTTGATTTTCAAAACATGAAACCATGGGAAACAAACATGGTGGATACCTTCCAATATTGGCGTTTTGGGGATTATAAAAACTATACCTCTTTAAAATTATTGGCCGCTACTATGGGAGTGCCATCACCTAAAGATGATATAGATGGAAGTATGGTAGGTGCATTGTATCATAATGGTACTGCTGAAGAAAGAATTATAAATATGAAACGCATAGCTACTTATTGCCAAAAAGATGTGGTAACTACTGCAAATATTATTCTACGGTTTAAAAATGCAGCTTTAGTACATGAAGATGATGTGGAAATTGTAGATTAAATGATTAATTTATATGTTAAAGTTTGGCAGTATTTTTATCTTTTTTTGTGCTTTAGTTTGTCAATTAATTGTAAAAACTAATTCATTGTGCAACGTTCGGCATGGTTTTTCGTTCTATACATAGTAAATTATAAAATCAGTAAAATCTTTAACCGATGAGAACAACAAAAATTATTCTATTTGCCCTTGCATTAGGACTGGGTACTTTTCTTTCTTGTAAAAAAACAGAATCTACTTCAACATTGCAAGTGAGATTAACAGATGCACCTACAGCATTGGATGAGGTAAATGTAGATATTAGAGAAGTTCATGTAAAATTTTCCGATGATTCTTTAAGCAATGACGGTTGGGTAGCTTTGGCTGCAAATGCCAGAGTATATAATTTATTAGGTTTGCAAAATGGTGTTGATACTGTTTTAGCATCAGGTGTTTTTCCTAATGATATTGTAAAAGAAATTCGTTTTGTGTTGGGGCCTAACAATACCGTAAAAGATAATGGAGTTGTTTATCCTCTTGTTGTACCAAGTGGTGGAAGCGCAGGATTAAAAATTAAAGTTAAAAAATCTTTGCAAGCAACTCTTGAAACACTTGTAATAGATTTTGATGCCGCTTTATCTGTGAAGAAAGAAGGTCCTGGTGATTATAAATTAAGACCCGTTTTAAAAGTAAAATAGTTTTTAGTTAAATACATTAAAAGCAACCAATTATTTGGTTGCTTTTTTTATGTATGGCATCTTCTAAGTCTTTTTGTATTAGAGGGGTTTCACATTCACTTTTTTTATTTAACCTTATCTTGTATTTTTCTTACTATAGCTAGCACAAGTTTACGTGGTGTAAAACGAATAGATGTTGCCATAATGGTATTCATTAAACCGTGTATAACGGTCATTTTATTATTCATCATTGCTTTGTAACCAAATGCAGCTACTTCTTTTGAAGTTGGTAATTTTTTACCCTTTACTAAGTTGCTTTCTTCCATAGCTGCTGCTGCTTGAAAACCACTTTCTGTAGCTCCTGGGCAAAGGCAAGTAACATTCACACCAGAGCCTTGCAATTCATTGTAGATGGCTTCACTAAAAAACAATACATAGCTTTTTGTAGCATAGTAAACTGCCATTGTTGGCCCTGGCTGAAAAGCTGCGGTGGATGCTACATTTAAAATTTTACCAGCTTTGCGTGCCACCATATCTGGTATAAATAACCTACACATTTTGGTAAGTGATTTTATATTTAAGTCAATGATTTGTGCTTGTAAATTCCAATCGCCATCTACAAACAAACCAAAGTAGCCAATACCCGCATTGTTTACTAGGTAGTCAATAATAATATTTTCTGCTTTACACACATCATACACTTTTTGTACTTCATCCATATTGCTTAAGTCTGCTGCTATTATTTTTACTGTAATGCCATAATTGGTTTGTAATTCAGCTGCAAGGGTTTTTAATTTTTCTTCGTTTCTTGCTACCAATACTAAGTTGTTTTTTTCTGCTGCAAATGTTCTAGCAAATTCTAATCCAATACCAAGTGATGCACCTGTAATTAATGCTGTTGCCATAATATTTAATTTTGAAATACAAAAGTATATCCTTTTTTACAAAAGAATAAACATAAGACTATGCTCTATGGTTTATATTTATTTTTGCACCGTATCTTTGAATTATGTTAATAAATGAATTATCAAAGCAAACGGGGGTATCTGCTCATACAATAAGATACTACGAAAAATTTGGCTTAATAAAAGGCAAACAAAATGAAACCGTAAAGTCTAACAACTATTTTCATTACGATGAAGAAACGGTTTATAAATTGGAATTAATAAGAGATGCAAAACGAATAGGTTTTACGCTTAATGAAATAAAAACACTTATAGAGGCATGGTTTAATAAAAAATTTACAGTAGCAAAAAAGATAGCAATACTAGATGAAAAAATGATTTCTATAAATGAAAAAATTATTCAACTTAAACAAATGAAAAAGCTGATAGTAAGTTTTAAAAAAGAAGTAGAAGTGAATGATTGTTGAGGAGAATGGTGTTTGAACCGAATAATAAATAATTTTAAAGTTGTAGAAAAAATAGGTAATTTTAAATC
>JAYVID010000320.1:0-2411 GCA_043770525.1 Ferruginibacter sp. | reverse complement strand
ATTTTATTTATGTAAAACAACTTACTAGAAGATAATATTTACTATGAATAATTAAGTAACTTTTTTGAACGTTAAAACAGAAAGCGATAAAAAATTTATGATAACATTTTAAAAGAATGTCTCCCATTAATTACTTGTATAAATTTTACAAAGTTAAAAATGGAATTAATAGACTGGAATAATAAAAACGATATAAATTTTTAAACCAAGTTATTTTCTATCGCATAACGAATAAGCATAGCTGTATTTTTTACATTAAGTTTTGCATGCAAGTTTTTTCTATGACTATCAACTGTATCTATACTAATAAATAATTTTTCTTTTATTTGTTGGTTGGTTAGCCCTTCAGCAATTAATATTAAAATTTCTTTTTCTCTTTTTGTTAGCAAAGGAATATTATCATTTTCTTCTTTGCTCAGTTGTAATTCTTTGCCTACTTCAAAACTTAAATACGTTTTACCATCTGTTACTGTTTTTATAGCTTCTAGCATTTCTACTTTACTAGTATTTTTTAATAGGTATCCACTAGCACCAGCTTCCATCATTTTTTTTATATAAGTGCCTTGGTTAAAAGTGCTTAATGCTATTACCATTATACCCGGGTATTTCTTTTTTATAATGGCGCACAAATCTATACCACTCATGTCTGGCAAGCCAATATCCATCAGTATTAAATCGGCTGTGTGGTTTACAAAAAAATCTATACAGTTTTGCGCATTGGTAGCATAGCCACAAAGCTCTATTCCTTTTTCATTTTGCAAAAGAGAATAAATACCTTCTATTACAACGGAGTGATCTTCTACTATATAAATTTTTATCATAAAATTTAGTTTGCCAACTAACATTTTTTGTCAAAGCCTCTATTTTTTTGCTATGCAAAAACAAATTGCCACAAAGTCTCTAAGGCACTAAGGAAAAACTTCGTTTTTGTTTTGCAAAATTTTCTTGCCAAAAAGTCGGAAAGGCGTTTTACATTTTTACTAATAATTTTTAATACAATAAGTCGGGAAGAAAAACGCTTCGCATTTTAATACTTTGCAAAAAATTTCAGACTTCAAAAAACTTTGAACTTTGGACCTTGAACCTTGAACCCTAAACATTCAACTCAATATTCACACTCGTTCCATTACCCGTCGAAGTTACCGTATCTATTGTGCCATTAAAATATTGCACCCTGTATTTTATATTATCTATACCTGCGCCTTTACTATTGGTAAGTGTATTTACATCAAACCCTTTGCCATCATCTTCCACTGCTATGCCTACTTTATTGCTATTGATAGTAAGTTGTACAATTATTTGGGTAGCACTGGCATGTTTTACTGCATTGTTTACGAGCTCTTGTATAATGCGGTAGGTAAATACCTCTGCTGTATTAGATAGCTTTCTATTTTTTCCCAAAGGTTGATACACTACTTTTACATTGGTAGAGGATTGTATGCTATTACAAAAATCTCTCACAGCTTCTTGCAAGCCAAATTTTACCAATGCCTCGGGCATAAGGTTATGGGCTACTTTGCGTAAATCGGCAATGGTATTGTCTAACATGCTGAGAGATTTATCAAACTGCACAGCATTTTCGGGGGTTAATACTAAGTTTTCTTTCATATGTATAAAGGATAATTTGGTGCCGCTAAGCATGCCGCCAAGCCCATCGTGTAGGTCTTTGGCTATGCGGCTGCGTTCTTCTTCTTGCCCTTGTAGCATGGCATCAATGGTTTGTAGTTGTTTGTCTTTTTCGAGTTCATTTATTTTTGCTTGTTGTAGTTTTTGCTTGTTTGTAAAATTACGATAGGCTAATAAACCAAATAATATTAAGCCTATGGCTGCTATTAAAAGAAATGTATTGATCGTAGATTTTTGTTTGTTTTTTGCATTTAGTTTTATGATCTCATTTTCTTTTATTTGTGTTAAATAATTATTTTTTAAATTAGTACCTTCTATAATTTTTGATCGGTTAAGTAATGAATCTTTTAATACAGAATATTTCTTATAAAATAAAAACGCTTCTTTAAAATTTCCTAATTGCAAGTTGCATAAATGAATACTGTAATAATTTTCATAAATATATTCTTGATAGGTTATTTTTTGTGCTATTTGTAAGGAGGAGTTATATGCAGCAAGTGCAGTTTTATAATCTTTCTTAAAAAATGCTATCTGCCCTTTATTGTAAAAATGCTCACAATGTGCATCTTGATTTTTTAAATGTAAAAGTAATTTATCTGAGTAATCATAGTAAAATTGTGCAGAATCAATTTTGCCAAATGCTACATATTCTAAACATAAATTGATAGTAGCTTTTGCCATACCTATGCTATCTACTTTTGGTTGCAAAGCTATTTCTAATGATAATTTATTATTGAAAATAGCTTTCGATAGTGTTGTAATATAAAGTGCAAGGTTGCTTTTTA
>JAYVID010000319.1:0-6711 GCA_043770525.1 Ferruginibacter sp. | reverse complement strand
CCATGTTGTATCCATCTAGTGGCGAGCCTTTTCAAATAAAGAAAGCAAAAATACGTGGGGTAGAAAGTTTTGGAATGATATGTGCCGAAGATGAAATTGGATTGGGCGAAAGCCATGATGGCATAATGGTGTTAGATGCCGATAAAATACCTGGCACAAAAGCTGCCGAGCTTTTTGAAGCATACACCGATTATATTTTTGAAATAGGCCTTACACCAAATCGCATGGATGCAATGAGCCACTTAGGTGTAGCACGTGATGTATGTGCATACCTGTGGCACCATGATAAAACAGAAATGCGTGCGGTATCGCCATTCAAAAATAATTTTAAAGCAGACAATAATGAGTTGGTTATTGATGTAAAAATAGAAAACAACTATGCTTGCAAACGCTACGCAGGCGTGAGCATTAGCAATATTAAAGTAGGTGAAAGCCCCACTTGGTTGCAACATAAATTAAAAGCAATTGGCTTACGTTCTATCAATAACATTGTAGATGTTACCAATTTTATTCTGCACGAAACTGGGCAACCCTTGCATGCTTTTGATGCTGCAAAAATAAAAGGCAAGAGCATTGTTGTAAAAAATGCTATTACTGATTCTACTTTTAAAACGCTTGACGATAAAGACAGAAAATTATTTGCAGAAGATTTGATGATTGCAAATGCGGAAGATAATATGTGCATAGCAGGTGTGTATGGTGGTGCAGATAGTGGTGTAACAAATGATACCGTAAATATATTTTTAGAAAGTGCATGGTTTAGCAATGAAGCAGTGCGTAAAACATCTTTAAAGCATGGGCTTAGAACCGATGCTGCTACAAGGTTTGAGAAAGGGGTGGATATAAGCAATACTGTAAATGTATTGAAGCGTGCGGCACTCATGATAAAAGAAATTGCTGGTGGTGAAATAAGCAGCGACATTATTGATGTGTATCCTACTCCTGCTGAAAAAACTACGGTAGCTTTAAAATATCATTACCTAAAAAAACTGAGTGGTAAAAACTATCATGCAGATACCATCAAAAATATTTTAACAGCCCTTGGTTTTGAAATACAAAAAGAAGGCGTGGATGAAATTTTTATGAATGTACCTTTTAGCAAAACAGATATTGCTATACCTGCTGATATTGTAGAAGAGATAATGCGCATAGACGGTTTGGATAATATAGAAATACCAAGTACGATTTCTATTGCGCCTTCGGCAGATAATGATAATGGTAGAGCGGCCCTTGCAGATAAAACAGCGAATTACCTTACTAGCAATGGTTTTAGCGAAATATTTACCAATAGCATAACCGATAGTAAATATTATAACGAAGTTACTTTAGGCAATACTGTAAAAATGATTAATAGCCTTAGTGCAAATTTAGATGTGATGCGTCCATCGCTTTTGCAAACTGGTTTAGAAGTTATTGCATACAACATAAACAGGAAAAATACTGATTTAAAATTGTATGAATTTGGTAAAACGTATCATACAACAGGCGTAGGCAATTACGAAGAAAAAATACATTTAGCTATTTATACAAGTGGTACGGTGGCAGAAGGTGGATGGCAACAAAAAGATAGCAAGGCCGATTTTTATTATGTAAAAGGTTTGTGCGAAAAAATATTTGCCAATGCAGGTATAAAAAATATTAGTATAGATATAGCAGCAGATGAAGATTTGGATTATGGCATTAGCATAAAAGCAAACAATATTGTAATTGGCAAAGCAGGAAGTATCAATACCAAAACGCTAAAACAATTTGGCATAAAAGAGCCTGTTTTATTTGCAGATATTTTGTGGGATGAAGTATTGGCTTTAAACCAAAAAGTAAATATTACCTATAAAGAAATTTCTAAATTCCCTACTGTACAAAGGGACTTGGCGTTGATTGTAGATAAAAGTATTGCATACTCCGATATTGAAAAAAATATAAAAGCAAATAAAATACAATCGCTTAAAACCATAAAATTGTTTGATATTTTTGAAAGCGAAAAATTAGGTAAAGATAAAAAATCAATGGCAGTAAATTTTACTTTTAGCGATGATACAAAAACGCTTGAAGATGCCGATACAGAGAGTATGATGAATAAAATTATAGCATCGCTTGAAACACAATTAAACGCTAGTGTAAGAAAATAAACCTTGGCTGATATAAACGAACATATAAAAAAAGTAAATGCAAAGCTCCAACTTTTATTGGTGCAGCATAGCAAGTTGATGCATGAAAATGAGCAGCAAAAAAAGCTTATTGCTAGCTTGCAACAAACCGATGCACAACAAAAAGAAAAACTAGATGCCTTACGCCAAGAGCAGTTAATACTAAAAGCATCTTTAGACAAAATGGATGAAGGAGAGAAAAAAGAATTGGAACAAAAAATAAATGGCTACTTAAAAAACATAGATAAATGCATTTCTTTACTGAGTTATAAATCGAATGTATAATGAGCGAATTGATACCTGTAAATATTGTAATAGCAGATAGAACCTATCGTATAAAAACACAAACTACCGATGAAGAAGTAATTCGTAAAACGGTAAAGATGATAAACGATAAACTATTTGAATTTAAAGCACAGTTTGCAGGTAAGGATATGCAAGATTACCTAGCCATGGTAATTATATGGTACGCTACCCAAAGCGTAGGCGGAGCAGCAGTTGTAAGCAAAGATGTGATAGATGCTTTGGTGAAAATGGAAGGGCAGTTGGATGAGGTGATGGTTACTAAATAATTCTACATGCACTTTTCAAAATCTTGAATTCATTCAAACCCTATCTACATATACTAACTTAGCCAAACCTTAGTAGAACATTTGCATTATAAATAATCAAAAACCTTATTACCTTATTATAATCCACAATAAGGTAATAAGGTTCTTTTTTTTAGGGCAGTTATTTCTACTAAGGTTTAGCATAATATATTATTTTATATTAATCAAAATAGGTGCTTCTTTTAAACATTTAAAAAATTATTTGCAACAATGTTTCATTTATTATATATTTGCAACATCGTTTCAAAAATATGTTTTATGAAAAAAGTATTTTCAACGCTGTTTCTTTTTATTTCAATAATAACTTTTGCAAATAATGATGGAGAAATAGTAAAAGGTAGCTTTTCAGGTGTTGTAACAAATGCCTATACTGGCAAGCCTTTGAACGGAGTTTCTGTTTACATATCTGATGTACGCATAGGCACAAGTACAAATGAAAAAGGGGAATTTTTTATTTCAAATATTTCAGAAGGGTTACACCTAATAGAATTTTCGCACATAGGTTATAACACATTCGCTGAACAAATTTTAATAAAAGGAGATACAAAAAAAGACATTAAACTCAGTGAAGCTGTTGTAGAAAATAATGCTGTAATTGTTACCGGTGTTTCTCGTGCTTCGCAATTAAAAAAAGTTCCATTTTCAGTAGCCGTTATGCGAAAAGAAGAATTGCAACAAACCACTTCCACCAATATTATTGATGCTATTACAAGAAAAGCAGGTGTTGCTTCGATAGCTACAGGCCCTGCAATTTCTAAACCGGTAATACGTGGGCTTGGGTATAACCGTGTGCTTACTATGAACGATGGGGTAAGGCAAGAAGGGCAACAATGGGGCGATGAACATGGTATAGAAATAGATGAAGCAAGTGTGAATAAAATAGAAATTTTAAAAGGCCCTGCTAGTCTTGTATATGGTAGTGATGCTATGGGCGGCGTAATTAACATCATCACAAATGTACCTGTGCAAACGAATACTATAAAAGCAAACCTGGGCACTAACTACCAAAGTAATAACAGGCTAAGGAGTTTATATGGAAATGTAGCAGGAAATATACATGGTATAAACTGGAATGTATACGGCACTACTAAAGCAGCAGCAGATTATAAAAATAAATACGATGGATATGTTTTCAATTCAAAATTTAAAGAAAATAATATTGGTGGTTATGTAGGATATAATGGCAATTGGGGTTTTAGCCATTTGCTCGTAAGCAATTTTAACCTTAGCGCAGGTTTGGTAGAAGCTGACAGAGACTCTCTAGGAAGGTTTGTAAAGCAAATTGAAAATGGACAATTGGTAAATGCTACTGAGGATGATTTTAAAAGTACAACTGCACAAATACCTTATCAAAAAATTTATCATTTTAAAATAGCTACAGACAATAATATAAAAATTGGAAAAAATAACCTTGCTATAAACATTGCTTTTCAACAAAACAAAAGAGAAGAGTTTGGCGATATTGATAACCCTACAAAACAAGGTTTGTTTTTCGATTTAAAAACAGTAACCTACACTGCAAAATTTCACATAAAAGAAAAAAATGGCTGGAAACCATCTATTGGTGCAAGTGGTATGAGCCAAACCAATACCAATAGAGGTGTGGAGCAATTAATACCAAATTACAACTTAAATGATGCAGGGCTTTTCTTTTTTACAGAAAAAAGTATAAAACAATTTACCATAAACGGAGGTGTACGCTTTGATACAAGAAAAATAACTACACAAAATTTATTAGATGAAACAGGAGCAATAAAAGGAAATTTATTTGAAAAAAATTTCAACAATTTTACTGGAAGTGTAGGTGCTGCTTATGAAGTAAATAAAAATGTAAATATAAAATTAAATATTGCACGAGCCTTTCGTGCACCTAGCATACCTGAGCTTGCGAGCAATGGTGCACATGAGGGTACTATACGATACGAGTATGGCACTACAAATTTAAAAAGTGAAGTAAGTACACAACTAGATGCATCTGTAGAATTAAGCAATGAGCATGTGTCTTTTAACGTAGCCGCTTACTTGAATAGTTTTAGCAATTTTATTTTTTACAAAAAATTATCTGCAGAAATTGGTGGTGATTCCTTAGTAGATATGGGTGGTGGAGAATTTTTAGCTGCTTTTAAATTTGACCAACGTAAAGCTACACTTGCAGGGCTAGAAGCTACGCTAGATATACATCCGCACCCAATAGACTGGTTGCATTTTCAAAATACATTTTCAATTGTATCGGGTAATTTTGCAGAGCAAATAGATGGTACTAGAAACCTTCCTTTTATTCCTGCACCAAAATTATTAACAGAGTTACGTGGAGATTTTAAAAAAATAAACAAACACATTTCCAACGTTTATACAAAACTTGAAATAGACAATACTTTTAAACAAACAAAAGCGTTTACCGCTTACAATACTGAAACAATTACAAATGGATACACTTTGATAAATATAGGTTTAGGTGCAGATGTTATTTCTACAAAAAAAATTAAATTATTTTCTATAAATATTGCTGCAAACAATATAGCTGATGTAGCTTATCAAAATCATTTAAGCAGATTAAAATACAGTGCTGAAAACCTTGCTACTGGTAGACAAGGAGTGTTTAATATGGGAAGAAATATTAACGTGAAAGTAAATGTGCCATTCGGGTTTCACTTAAAAAAAGAAAAGGGAAAATAAGTTCGCAAAATAATACGAGCTGTTTATTTTAGAATACATTGGATATGTGTAAAAAACTTTGTAACACTTGCAGCTTTGAAGTTTTGCATGAAATAAATTACTCAAATTCTTTTGGCTTTGTTTTTTCATAATCCTTATCATAACTTACAAAAAAGCGAATATACAAAACCCTGCTTATACGCATAAGCCATGGTTGAGAAAGTAAAAGAATAACTGCATTGGTACCCAAGCACCAAAAAATTCTATGGTCTCCTTTTTTTGCAGAGAAACCAATAAGTACAAACCAAGCTACAAATGTAGCAACAGACATGGCTACCGTAAGTGCATAACTTACATAACTTGTACCATACCAAAAACCAGGCTCCATTTCATACTTTTGCCCACACTCTGGGCATACTTCGGGCATATCAAAAATATGTTTTAATGATAATTTTGAATAGGCACTTTTATTGTTAAACATATTACCACGCCTACACCTTGGGCATTTATTGGTAAAAATGCTCCACAATGCATTTGGAGTTGGCCTAGCGTTTTCGCTCATGTACAAAATATTATTTGTTGTATTTAAATTTAAAAAACAACATGATGAATGTCATAAATAAGACCATACTATTGGTATAAATAACAGGTGTATTTTTTATGATAATACCATAAGCAAGCCATAAGCTTACGCCCAATACCAATAATAAAAGCATTGGCATAGAAAGGTCTTTAGCAGATTTTGTTTGCCATATTTTTATAACCTGTGGCAAAAATGTAATAGAAGAAATAGTGCCCGCTGCTAATCCTAATATTTCTATATTCATGTAATTTATTTTATACTGTTGACAATTGTTTTTTTCTTTCGCCTATTTGTTGGCGCCACATAGCATAGTACAATCCTTTTTCTTCGAGCAAAGATTGGTGTGTGCCCGTTTCTACTACTTCGCCTTTTTCTAGTACATAAATTCTATCTGCATGCATAATGGTGCTTAGCCTATGTGCAATTAAAATAGTTATTTGCTCTTTAAGTGCAGAAATATCTCTTATTGTATCTGTAATTTCTTCTTCGGTAAGGGAGTCTAATGCTGAAGTAGCTTCGTCAAATATTAATAATTTCGGTTTGCGAATAAGTGCCCGTGCTATGGAAATTCTTTGTTTTTCTCCACCGCTTAATTTTAAACCACCTTCGCCAAGCATAGTATCCAAGCCTTTCTCAGCTTTTGCCAATAAATTTGTAGCACTTGCTTTTACCAACACTTCGTGTAGCTCTGCATCGGTAGCTGTGGGGTTTACAA
>JAYVID010000318.1:0-7915 GCA_043770525.1 Ferruginibacter sp. | reverse complement strand
AGTGTTAGAAAATTTTGAAGGGGAGGATAAAATAGATCTTTTGTTTGAATTATCTGATGTGTATGATGATTATGAAAATTTTGACAAAGTGTTTGATTGCCTAGTACTTATTTTGAAATTAGACCCTGCAAATGAAGAGGCATTGCACAAAATTTGTTTTTGGACAGATCATACAGGGCGAAATGAAGAAGGAATTAAAATTTGTAAAGAAATTATTGAGGAGCAACCTTATAATGAGTTAGCATGGTTTAATTTAGGTGCGGCTTACCAGGGTTTAAAGCTTCATGAAAAAGCAATAGATGCTTATGGCTATGTGGTTGCTATAAACGATAAGTTTGAAAATGCTTATAGAAACATGGGGGATGCGCATTTACGTCTACGCAATTATGAAGTAGCTATTGAATGTTTAGAAAAAGTAATGGAACTTTCTTTCCCAGAATCTGTAGTTTGTGAAGCAATAGGGCATTGCTACGATAGGCTTCAAAATTACACACAAGCAAGGGCTTTTTATAAAAAAGGAAGCCAGTTAAATACAGAAGATGGGCATTTGTATTATAAAATAGCTACAACATACATTAACCAAGCTGCTTGGATAAATGCCATAAAATTTTTGCATAATGCGTTAAAATATAATTCAATGCATCCAGATTATAACCTTGCACTAGGGCAGTGTTATATGAATATAGGTGAAAATGATGAAGCTATTACACGCTTTGGTAATGCAGTGAGAATGAGGCCTAAAAACATAAATGGATGGACTGAGCTTTTAAAATGTTTTTTACATATTGAGTATTACGCAGAAGGTTGTGATTATTCAGATTTTGCGTATGAGCAAACAGATAACAAACCTATTTTTAAATTTTATAAAAGCATTTTCTTATTTGCTGGTGGGCATACATTAGAAGCCGTGCTAACATTCGAAAATGCGATGGCATCAAACCCAAGATTGATAAAGAAATTCATACAACAAAACCCATCTATATTAAAATACAGGCAAGTGATAGACATAATTGCTAGGGCAAAGAAATAGGAGTAGAAACTACATTTATTTTTCTTTAGATATATTTGCACTCCAAAACAAAAAAAGTAAAAAATAAAATAGATGAATTTTAACCTCTCTCAAATGCCAGAACGTACAGCACAACCCCGTACCAATGGTCTTACTATGGTAATGGATAAGGGCTTAAGTGTACAAGAAGCCAAAAATTTTATGAGTGTAGCTGCACCACATGTAGATGTAGTAAAGCTTGGGTTTGGTACTGCATTTGTAACGCCTAACTTAAAAGAAAAATTGGCTGTTTATGCTGAGCATAATGTGCCCGTATATTTTGGAGGCACATTGTTTGAAGCATTTCTTGTACGCAATCAAGTAGATGATTATGTAGCTGTATGTAAAGAATTTGGGGTAACTACCATGGAAATAAGTGATGGGTCTATTACAATTCCTCATACTGAAAAATGTGGTTACATAGAAAAATTAGCTAAGGATTTTTTAGTTTATAGTGAAGTAGGAAGCAAAGATGCTACACATATTATAGCACCTTACAAGTGGATTGAACTAATGAGTGCAGAGTTAAGTGCAGGAGCAACTTATGTAATAGCAGAGGCTCGTGAAGCAGGAAATGTGGGTATTTACAGAGGGAGTGGGGAAGTACGTGAAGGATTGGTGCAAGAAATACTTACTCAAATACCAGCCGAAAAAATATTGTGGGAAGCACCACAAAAAGCACAACAATTGTATTTTTTAGAATTGATTGGTTGTAATGTAAACCTTGGCAATATTGCTCCTTCTGAAATGATTGCATTGGAGGCAATGAGGATTGGTTTGAGAGGAGATACATTTGAATTTTATTTAGATAAAAAATAAATTAGTTATAAAAAAAAGCAATGCCAACTTTAAAAAAGTTGGCATTTTTTAGATATATGAAACAATACGGACTTATAGGTTACCCACTTGGACACTCTTTCTCAAAAAAGTATTTTGAAGAAAAATTTGTAAACGAACATTTGCAGGGTTGCAGCTTTGAGTTATTTCCTATTGAAAAAATAGAACTGTTTAATGAAATAATTGCTACAAATAAAAACTTACATGGGCTTGCTGTAACCATACCACACAAAGAAACAGTAATGCCTTTGCTTACTGAAATAAGTGACGCTGCTAAAGCTATAAGGGCAGTAAATTGTATAAAAATTATAGATGGCAAAACAATAGGTTACAATACCGATGTAATTGGTTTTGAAAAATCATTGTTGCCTTTGCTGCAACCCCATCATACAAAAGCATTGGTACTTGGCACGGGAGGAGCAAGCAAAGCTGTACAATATGTTTTAAAAAAATTGGGTATTTCTTTTTTATTGGTAAGTAGAAATAAAACCAATGATACCATTACTTACGAAAATATTTCAACCGAAATAATACAAACACACACATTAATAATTAATACTACCCCGCTTGGTATGACTCCAAAGGAGGAAGGTTTCCCTAATATTCCTTATGAGCAATTAACAGCAAAACATTTGTTATACGATTTAATTTACAAACCTAAAAAAACATTGTTTTTGCAAAAGGGAGAAACGCAAGGATGTGCTATAAAAAATGGTTTTGAAATGTTGATTTTGCAGGCGGAGGAGAATTGGGGGATATGGGGAGCCCCCTCTATCTCCCCCGCAGGGGGAGGAAATCTGGGAGATTGAATAGAAGATTGAATAGAAGAATAAGTAGAAGATTCTGGTTTCTAAATTTAATTTTTTTTTGAGATGTGTAAGTGATTACTAAAAAATGCATAGGATTTTCCTTCTCGTCTTTATTTCTAAAAACGCCTTTCCAGCAAAAATAAAATCTTGTGCAAATAAAAAGAAAACTCTACTAAAAGAAATCATACATCAGCAATCAAAAAATCAGCAATTTTAAGAAACCTTGTGGTATAGCAGTCACTTTCCTAGTTTCATAATCAAAACAAACCATGCCTGTTTTTGCATTGGCAATTAATATTTTTTTATCCTCACGTGTGGTGGTTATTTCGTAAAATATTTCAAAACTAATTTTGGTTATTTCACCAATGGAAATGGCAATGTTTAAAATGTCACCATAAAAAGATTCTGCTTTGTATTCTACTGCTAAGTCTGCCATAATAAGTGCTGCTCCTGCTACGTTTAACTCTGTGTAATTGTTGTGTGCTAGCCATTGCATTCGTGCTTCATGTACTATGCTCACAAGTGCGTCGTTACCTACATGGTTGCCATAATTTATATCCGTAATTCTTATAGGAATATTTGTTGTGAAAATTTTATTTTCAGGAATTATTAATTTAACTCTTGCCATTGTAATTGTTTAAAAAGTTTATTAATTTTCCTAATGCTTTTTTGCGGTGACTGTATTTGTTTTTTTCTTCCATCGTCATTTGTGCAAATGTTTTTTCATCTCCATCTGGTACAAAAATAGCATCGTAACCAAAACCCATTTCGCCTATTTCTTCTTGTATTATTTTTCCTGTACAAATACCTGTAAATTGATGCTCCACATCATCTACAATTAAAGAAATAACGGTTTTAAACTGAGCATTTCTCTCTGTAGTGTTTTGCATATTCTGCAAGAGTAATACAATATTATTTTTATTATTGGAATCATCACCTGCATAGCGTGCGCTAAGTACACCGGGTTCTCCATTCAATGCAGCTACTTCTAAGCCAGTATCTTCGCTAAAACAATTTTGCTTTGTAAGCTTATGTATTACGGTAGATTTTTCGGTAGCGTTTTCTTCCAATGTATGGTGCGGCTCGGGTATATCAATGTCTATTCCTGCTTCTTTAAGTGTTATTATTTCTAAGCCATTGGTTAAAGCAGCTTTTATTTCGGCTATTTTATTTTGGTTGTTGGTGGCGAAAATTAGTTTCATTTTTTTTGGAACGCTGATTGTTATGATTTATTAAGATTAGTATGATTTTTTTTGAACCACTAAGGCATAAAAGAAAACAAAAGATATACTAAGTTTTTTTTGAAAATTTATAGCCATAATATTTTTAATAATTTATTTTCTTTGTGGTCCTTTTTAAACTAACTGCCTTAGTGGTTTTAATAAATTTATTTTCTTTGTGTTACTTTACAAACTTAGAGTCTTTGTGGTTCTAAACCCCAAATAGTACCTTCAACACCATCCACAATTTTTTCTTTTCCTCTTTATCGCTTGATAATTTTTGTAACGAAGGTGCACATAAATATTGCTGGTTATTATATGCCTGTATTTTGTACTGTGGTATTTGTATAGGAAAATTTAAAAGCTGTGGTTCTGTACCTATAAATAGTACAATACTTGGTTCAAATTGTGCATTCAAATTTTCATAAGCCACTTCATCATTATTACTAGCATTTATCAATGCCACATCTTGCATTGAAACCGCACAAGCATTTAAAATGTTCATTAAAAAACTCAACTCATCATCCCCCAAAAAAGCATGCTCCTTTTCATCTACAATAATGAGAATATTTTTAGCATTTTTACCAAGGTATTTTATATTGCCTGTTATTTCTTTTTTAATAACATTCTTTTTTTCTAATTCAGTAAAATTTTCATCCTTCGCTTTTGTTGTATTGCTTGTTAGGTTAGGGCTATCATTGGTATCTATCAAACTGTTTTCATACAGTTTTTTTACCAAAAATGGTGATAATTTTATATCGTCTAAACTCATAAAAAAAGTTGTTTAAAAGTAATTTTTCGTTTCTTTGTGGCTAAATTAATCAAAATGATTTCAGTATCAGATTTTAATATTACAAAGATAGAGAGGAGCAAACTAAATGACATAAATTTAGAGAATATTCCCTTTGGTAAATACTTTACAGATTATATGTTAGAGGTAGATTATGAGGATGGAGAGTGGAAAACACCCGAAATAAAACCATATCAACCATTATTATTAGAGCCATCACTTGCAGCCATACATTATGGACAAGCTATTTTTGAAGGAGTAAAAGCATATAAAAACCCTGCTGGAGAAGCATTTGTTTTTCGCCCACAAGATAATTTTATGAGGTTTAATTTATCAGCAGAGCGTATGCAAATGCCACAGGTACCCGAAGAAATTTTTATGGATGGTATGAGGCAGCTTATTAAACTTGATAGTAATTGGATACCAGCAAAAGAAGATCACTCTTTATATATACGCCCATTTATGTTTAGCACCGATGAAACCATTGGCGTAAAACCAAGTGAAAAATATAAGTTTATGATTATCCTTAGCCCAACAGGGCCGTATTATGCAACACCTATGCGTATATATGTAGAGGAGCAATATGTACGTGCAGTACCTGGTGGTATTGGGTATGCTAAAGCGGCAGGTAATTATGGCGGTGCTATGTATGCAACTGCACAAGCAAAATTAAAAGGCTACGATCAAGTGCTTTGGACAGATGCTTACGAACATAAATATGTACAAGAATGTGGCACCATGAATGTAATGTTTATCATTGGCAACAAAGCCATCACACCTAATTTAGATGAAGGAACTATATTAAAAGGTGTAACAAGAGATAGTGTAATTACCCTTTTAAAAGAAATGGGCTTAACAGTAGAAGAGCGTGCATTAAATATAGATGAAGTAATAGAAGCCCATAGAGCAGGCAATTTAAAAGAGGTATTTGGTATGGGTACGGCAGCTACTATTTCACTTATAAAAGAATTGAGATACAAAGAATACGATATGATTTTTGATGTAGCCACTTGGACGGTTGCACCAAAAGTAAAGGCAATGCTAAATGATATTCGCTATGGAAAAATAGTAGACACACACGGTTGGATGATGAAATTGTAAAATAAGTTTTAGCTATATTTTATTTAGTGAAATCAAATATCAATTTGTAATTATAAAAGTTAGTTTAATAAACTATCTATTTTGTTTAAATAAATTTTTGTTTTATTTATATTGATATGATCTGCATCTGGTATAGTTATGTAATTATCTATAAGCTTTAAAAATGGTTTTAGTTTTATAGAAGAACGATAGGGAATTACCCTATCATTGGTACCATGAAAAATAGTTATTGGATATTTTACTTTTTGAATATACTCATAAGTAGGTATTTTAAAGTTGGCCATAGCTTTTGTTGGGTACATAGGTGCATAGCAATGAAACAATGCAGGGATACTGTAATAAGGTGTTTCTAAAATTAACATTTTTGCTTTTGAATTACTAGCAATGTATGCTGCAATGCCTGTACCCAGTGACTTTCCATAAATGATGATGCTGTCTGAACTGTATTTAGCATCTGCCATTTTTTTTACTTGCAAGGCTTGCTCGTATAATTTTTGTTCTGTTATATCTCCAGTACTTTTTCCAAAGCTAGGGTAATCTTCCATCCATACTTCAAACCCTTTGCTTGTAAATGGTTTTGTAAAATTGGCGTAGTGTTCTACATTATTCATATTGCCATGGTAGTAAACAACAATACCTTTTCTTATAGAATCTGATGGTAAAAATTTTATCAAATTCATGGTATCAGTTTCATTAAAAGGAATATTTAATTCTTCAAATTTACCATCAAAATGAAAAATATAATTGCTTGCTAATTTTGTAGGATGTAATATAAATTTTTCTTGAAAATAAAATAAACCAATACCGATACCAGCATATAGAATAGCAATTATTTTTAACCAACCAAATATTTTATTTTTATTAAATGTCATTTGTAAAAAATTAATATTGCAAAATATCTCTTAGCAAATTATGGTATTCATTAAAAGAAGGTAAATTGTTATGGCCACCACCATTTATGCGAAGGAGGGTTATTTTCTTGGGGCTCAGTGCTTGTAATCTTTCACTATTGCTCATTGGTATCAACCAATCTTTTGTGCCATGTATTATGTAAGTATGACAGTTTACATGGGTTATCCATTTATCAGTACGCAGTTGGTATTTTAGTATATACTTCATGGGTAATATAGGAATAAACCGCTCCATAGATTTTGCAAAGTTAAAATACGGTGCATCTAAAATTAAATACCTTGGCTTATTATCACTTGCCAGCTTTGCCGCAAATCCACTGCCCAAGCTACGCCCATAAACAATTATGTGATGCTCTGCATATTGCACTGCAAGGGTATCGTATACAAATTGCATATCGCTCAGCATATCTTTTTCACTGCGCTTGCCTGTGCTTTTTCCAAAGCCTCTATAGTCTACCAAAACCACATCGTATTGATACCTATAAAAATCTTTTGCATACTTTGCCCAGCCTTTTATACTTCTACTATTGCCATGAAAATACAATACCAAACCCAGTGGTTTTTTTACATAAAAATGTAACCCATTTATTCTTACGCCTGGCTCTACATCAAAAAAGAGTTCTTCAAATGGGGCATCGTAAGCATATTTAAAATCTTGCTTTAGTTTTTCAGGCTTAAATATTACACGCTCTTGTATAAAATATATTATGATAAAAAGCGCAATGTAGCCGATGATGATATAGAGTAGTGTTGGGTTCATTTTTTTTCCATGGGTTGCACCTATGGTTATGAATATTAAACCACTTTGTGGTTTGCTTTATTATTAGAAATACTTTATTTTAAGTTGGAAAAACACTCCTCCAACTATAGATACCTCCACTTAAATTTACCAAATTTGTATAGCCTAATTTTTCTTCTAAGCGTTGTATTACTATGGCGCTTCTTATACCTTTTGCACAGTATAAAACTACGGGTTTATCTTTTGGTATTGCATCTATATTTTCAAAAACAGTATCCATGGGTATTAATATACCGCCAATATTAAAATCAGCATGTTCAAATGCTTCTCTTACGTCTATTAAAATGAAGTCTTCTTTGTTGGTTAATTTTTCTTGTAATGCTGTTGGGATTATTGAATTCATAATGTTTGTTTTTTCCTCACCCTTACCCGCTCCACTTCGTGTAGAGGGAGTACTCGA
>JAYVID010000317.1:0-7946 GCA_043770525.1 Ferruginibacter sp. | reverse complement strand
TATAAAACGCTCTACTGTTACATTACCTAATATACTATTGCCACTGCCTGTTACGATTTCTCCAAAGCGGGCTGTTTGTGTAGCTCGGGATAAAAGTGTTACATTATTACCAGTGTTTATTTGTGAATTTATTGTACCTACCCCATACAACATTGCATTTGAAATTAACAATGTATCTGCTGGCACTCCTGCTACTGTTATACTGTTTGTATTTGCATTTATTAAGGTTGATAATATTTTGTTTACAAATAAATTACCTGATAAATGTTGAGTAATTCCAGTATTGCCTTTCATTTCTAATGTACCAACATCGCCTTTTATTTTACCATTTAAACGTGTAATGGTTCCTGCACCATTGCTTGTAAGTTTTGTTGTGCTTATATCAAATACCCCTTGTGTAAATTTCATTAAACTGTTTACTACTAAATCTTTGGTATTGTTAACAGTAGTTGGATTATCTACCGTAAATTCATTTACCTGTAGCGGTATCCCGTCACCTGTTTTTTGTGAAATCGTACCGTTATAAATATAGTTTGAAGTGCTGGTATAAGTACGACCCCCAGTCATTTGTACATTACCTTTTGCAACACCTAGTGGGTATATACCTTCTGCATGGCCAGAGCCAAAGTAACATGCATCGCCCATTGTATAAACTCCAGTGCCAGATATTACATTTGCATTGCAGTAAAGCCCTGCAGTATTTTGTTGGTTGAAAGGACCATTACAAATAACAGTCCCCATCAAATTTAAATCTGTTTGTTGCAAAAGATTAATTGATGTAAGCGCTGTAATTGTACCCAAACTATTTTTTATAGCTCTACCTGCCGATGTTCCTAGCGTTCCGTTTTGAATTATTAGATTACCATAAGTAGTACCATAAATAGTTTGTGCTGCGGTATTATCTCCATAATATACTACAGTACTTTGTGGGTGAAAATTTGTTGCAATAAAGTTTGCAGGATAATTACTATTGCCTTCCCCACCACTATAGCCGCCTATTCGCATAGTAGCATTTGTATTTAAATTAATAGTAGCGGCAGTATTGCCTGTATTGTTTATTGTATAGTTAGGTGCTAAAACCAATGTTGCATTTGTTTTTACCTCTAACTCTCCTCCTCTATTGTTTAAAAAATTATTTTGATTGCTTCCATTTATAATAAAAGTTGTAGCATTTATATCATTACCAAATCTTAGGCTTTCAAATTTTACTGCTTGAGGAAATGGTGCTATATTGGTATTGTTTACTAAATAGGCTGTATCTTTTGTTGCCTCCATTTTTACATCAATAAACTTATCATTGGTTAATCCTTTTGTATTAAAAATTAAACTGTCTCCTTTTAAAACATAGTTTACACTGCCAATCACATTGGGTGATGAACCAATGATTGAATGTGCAATATCTGCAGGGTTACCAATAGTTGTATTGCCATTTACTATTATTCTATTATTTCCATTGGCTATAAAAATACAGCTATCAGAAGTGAGTGCAGCACTTGCAATCATACGAACGTTGCCATTCATTACCATATTATAACCAGCCGAAAGGATGGTTTTAAATATTTTATTGGTAGCTGAAGAAGCAGCATTTACAAGCGTAAGGTTTCTTATACAAATATCATTTGTAATATTCACCGTTACTGCATCTATGCCAGCATTTGTTCCTGTGTAAGTTATTTGTACACTCTCACAGCATGTAGGCACATGTCCTAAACTCCAAGTTAGTGCATTCCAATTTATGCTGCCAGTTTGCGGTGTAATGGCATAATTGGTATCAGCAATATTACATACAAAGAAACGCCAATCTCTGTCTGGTTGCGTCATTAATGTTTTTTGTACAGGACATCTAGCACCAGGAGTTGCATCGCCTATTAAGACACCATTATTACCCATTCTGTAAGATGTTCCTTTAATATTTGTAACTGAAGTTAAAGAATCAAAGCGATTATCAAGCCCGTCTGCATCTGTATCTAAACCTGTTAGTGTTATCAAATCATCAGCCAAACCATTGAGGTTAAAATCATTTCCTTCAGTTATATCAGCTTTACCATCACCATCCGTATCTAAGTCTTTATAATCTGGTATGTTATCGCTATCAAAGTCATAGTAACCCATTCCTTTACCACCAAAACCAACTACATTATCATAAGCATTTTCCAAACCATCGTTGTCTGAATCTGCTGTATTAGGTAATTTATAAATAGCGGTTGCTTGCCCTTCAATATTATCTGGTATGCCATCAGCATCAGAGTCTATATCTAAATAATCTGGTTTATCAACTACATCTGTATTTGTTAAATTTAAAGCAGCTAATGCTGATATATTTGTTGACCATCCATTTGATCCAAGCAAACCGTCAACTACACCAATTGGAACAACAATATCTACAAATCCAGATTCCCTAACATCCGTTATTCCATCTCCATCGCTATCTACATCATACGCATTGGGTCTTGAATCATAATCGAAGTTTTTATTTGGATAAGTATCTGCACGCCCATCTATAGGAGATACATCACTTCCTGTCAATAACAAGGCATTAGAACTATTTTCTACTACCCCATCATTTCCCACATCGCCATCTACATTATCTGAAAAACCATCAGAATCTGCATCAGTGAACACATCAATAAGTGCATCGTTATTTGCATCTACACCGCCAGTTTCTATTATATCAGGTATGCCATCGTTGTCACTATCAAGGTCTAAGAAATTGGCATAACCATCCGTATCAAAATCTTGTGCACCCAATCCATTACCAGAGCCAGAAACACCAGTATTATTAGCATCTACGTTTTGTGAAAGACCATCATTATCTGTATCTGTATAATTATCAACTACACCATCGCCATTTGCATCCACACCATAGCTTTCTACCACATCTGGTATGCCGTCGTTATCACTATCCAAATCATATTGATTAGGAATACCGTCTTTATCTTTGTCTGCATTATCATTTATAAAATCTCCATTTGTATCTACATATCCTGCAAAATCTCTTTCATAAAAATTTGGAATCCCATCATTATCAGCATCTGCACCATAATCAAAATTGTCGTTTACGCCATCGCCATTGTTATCAATGTAAGCAGGATATAAAGGATCTTTCCAGTTAGGAATACCATTGGAATTGTGATCTTGTACTGCAAGTATATTATCAAATTCTACATAATCAGGAATACCATCATTATCATCATCTATATCTGGACAAAAATTAACGAAAACAATTACCTTAATTGTATCCGTGCAGCCGCTACCATTGCTAAAATATGCCCAATATGTACGGCTACTTGTTATTGGCAAATAAGGATTAATAATATTTGCAGGAATAAATGGTTTAGCTTTATAAAAAGTGTAACCTGCGTATTTTTTCCAAGGTAAATTTATTGAATTTACAGGACAAAGATTTACTAAAACAGTATCTCCCGGAGTAAAACAAGCACCTACTATAGAAGATACAACAGGCCCCTTTATTAAGCAGCCAACGGTATTTACGCTACTAGAGTCAATATAAGCACTACCAGACATTTTTCCACCATAAGCAATTCTTGCACTATTTTTTACAGGCCCTACACAACTCAATACTGAGCAGGATGAGGACATTAAAACATCAAAACTTATGACACCTGTAGAATCAGCTCCTCTTGGAGGTAAAGTACCACCAACAATTCCACTGGCACCAACTCCAATTCTATATAGTACACGATTATTAATAAAATCATATTCTGCCTCATCATCTCCTGCAGCATCTGTCTTTGAAATACCCTTAATTTTTAAACTATTGGGAATATAACTTGTACCTAGCGGAATATTATCAATAATAATTGAATTTATACTGGTATCATTGCCAACATTAGAATAATTAATTTGATAACGAAGACTATCGCCTGGAGTTAGTACACCGCCACTTTTATCGGTAGCAGTTTTATCCATTGTAAATATTGGCGCAAATTGTGTTATAGACGTAGAAACCAATTGTACCAGATAATTTTCATCGCTCGACGAAAAACGAACCAAAGCATTTGTTTGGTTATTGCTCAGCTGAGTATTACCTGTGTTGGGCACAGTAATAATATTTGAAGAATACCCAAGCGTATTTTGAAATGCTGGAACACGGGATGTAACTACGCTTCCTTTGTAACCAATTATACTGTTAAAGAAGTCATTTTGATTACTTACAGCTGTTTGTGTAAGATCATAAAATGCAGCAGCCCCACCCTGTTTAAATGAAAATTCATCTGTTTGACCTCTATCCCCATCATATACAACTGAACCTAATTCGCAAGAAACAGGACCTGAAGGTGGTGTAATAAAACCATTTATTGGTACATCTAAACTTTCATTAATTTTTATAACAGCCATACCATCATATACACTAAGATTGCGTGGTGTTAAACTATTATTTGCATAAGCAATTACGATTGTCCAACCTCCATAAGCATTGGCTTTACCCAATGGAGTAAGCACATCTGCAATTGTATAAGTTCCATTTGCATTTGTTTTATTAATTAATGAGGTAATGTCTGCAAAACATTGATAACCTGTATGTGCATAACCAGATATGAGTGTTGAATTCCAAAAATCTGTTTGAGTAGATGTAACAGTAGTATAAGTTAGGGAACCAGGAATCTTCAATTTACAAATATTCTGTCCAGTAATCCATGCTGTATTAGTAGCACTAGATCCTTCTCCTGCTCCCCAATACAAACCTGCAAATAATACATTTGAACAAGAGGGAACTGCAGTTGCAGTCAAGTCAGAACTGGAAGAGTTGATTGTAGTAGCGTCAGCATCTACATCTATATTTATTCCAAATCCGCCATTATTCTGAGATGTGCCTGCAGGAGGCACTTCGCCAGTGCCAGGGTTACCAGCTCCAACACCAGATGTAGAAACGATGCTATTTGCTACATAAACGATATTTCCTTTTACCGTTGGGTTATTATAACGTTGTACAAAAGGACGTAATATAAAAGGAGAAGGTATGGTATAGGTGATTCTCATAAATCCGTTTCCTCCTTTGCCACCAATTTTATTAGTTGAAGCTACTGCTTTTGCTCCTGAACCACCTCCACCATAGTTTGCACCGGGAGCTCCTACTTTTGTTCCATCAGTACTCTTAAGACCAACACCACCTACGCCACCATCAGTACCACCTGCAGTACCAGCCGTAAAAGCAGCAGCATTACCACCACTTCCTGTAGAGCCAGCGCCACCACCACCACCGCCTGATGACGGAGATGGTGCAACTGTGCCTAATGTTCCACCTGCTCCATCTCCCCCATTAAAAGTACCACCTGTACCACCAGCTCCACCTAAACCTGCACCACTAGCTACAGTAGTACCTCCTGCCCCACCATTTGCAACAACCAATGAAGCACCAAATATTGAGGCACCACCTGGTAAGCCAGAATTCAATGTTCCTGCAGGGCCTACACCTACAGTTATGGTATATACTGTACCAGGTATTACTGTTACTAAATTATCTACTTTATAAGCACCACCACCACCACCACCAGAAATAGTATTTATTGCTGTAGCTGTGCTACCACCACCTGCACCACCGGCTCCCCAGCACTCTACTTTTATACTAGTAACACCTGCCGGGCAAGTCCATGTTGCAGATGCCGGAAATGTAGTTACAGTTGGAGTTTGAGCTGTTAATGAGTTTGATAGCACTAAGCTAATAGTAAGTATTAGCAAAAATCTAAGAAATAAAGTTTCTGATAGTAATTGTAAACTACGAGTAAAATTTTTTAAACAAACTGCAAACACAGATTCGATAGTATTATTCGAATGTTGGGTAGAAGTAAGCAAATACATACGTTGGTTTTTAATAATAAATTGATTTTGATTTAGATAATATATATGTATTTAAGGTACATAGTACTTATCTTATTGAATGAACGAACTGTTTTTTTTTTTATTGTGCTTTAACTACTTTATTTTTAAGTATTTTACTTAAATATGAGCTTGCCTTGGTTTTTATAATAACTTTCTAAAGCTGTATGTAATTTTACTATAACGTGTAGAAAAATTCCTATTACTTTTATTATAAAAAATTAATAAAATAAATGAGCAATTTTTAGAGATTATTAATTAAAAAGTGATCATTGAAAACGTACTTAAACTTCGAAACACTGACTATTTTAATGTGTAAAAACTTAAAAAAGGATACAAAAAAATCCGCTTCAAATTGAAGCGGATTTAGTAAAAAATATTTTAATTTTATTTGGTTCCAATTGGTTTATAAAAGCCTAATGCTTCTTGCATATAACCTTCAAGGCGAGCAATTCTATTTTCGTCTGATGGATGCGTTGATAAAAATTCTGGCGGCTTTTGATTAACTGAAGCTGCACTGGCAGCTGCCATTCTTTTCCAAAATGGAATTGCTTCTTGCGGATTGTAACCAGCCATAGCACAAAAATTCAAACCTAAATGATCAGATTCATATTCTTGGTTTCTAGATTTAGGTAAAATTACCAAACCCTGTGAGCTAACTCCATAAACTGAATTAAAAATTTGATTGGCTTTTGGTTTATTGGCTGTTAGAATGTCTGCTAAAGTACCTAATCCTTGAGCTGCTATTTCTGTACTCATTCTTTCATTACCATGTTTTGCTACGGCATGTGTTATTTCATGGCCTAATACAACTGCAAGTGCAGCCTCATTTTGGGTAACAGCAAGTAACCCTGAGTATACAACCACTTTACCACCTGGCATACACCAAGCATTTACTTGGTTATCATTCACAAGGTTAAATTCCCAATTATAACCATCTAATACTCCTCCTTTTCCTTGATCAGTATAGTATTTTGTAATGGCAGTTGCAATTCTGTTACCTACTCTTTTTACCATTTCAGCATCTCTACTACCAGCAGTATTTACAACTTTTGCTGTAGATAAAAAGCTTTGGTATTGAGTAATAGCTTGCGCTTGTAATTCCCTTTCTGGTATAATGCTAAATTGTTTCCTACCCGTTACTTCATTTCTTGGGCATCCTGTAAGTGTTACAATTACAACAAATGCTGTTGAGATTTTGTAAAATATTTTTTTCATGTTTTTAAGGGTTATTTATATTGTATGGACGCAAATTTTTTGCCTAAAAAAGCCAAAATTTGGTTAATTAATTATTTCTTCTGTTTTTTCTTTTATCTCTATGTTTTAATATAGGAACCCTGTTTTCAACCCCCTTCATTAGTTTCACTATATTTTTTTGGTGGGTTATAATAATTAATACCGCTACTAGCAAAGCAAAAATGCGATAAAATATTTCATCTTCATTCCATATCCATAATACAGAAACTGGCAACATTATACCAGCAAATATTGAACTTAATGAAACGAAACGAGTGAGGAATAAAACCAACAAAAAAACACCCACACAAGCAAGTGCAACAATGGGCTGAATAGCGATGATCATACCAAATAGAGTAGCAACCCCTTTTCCACCTTTAAAATTTGCCCAAATAGGAAAAACATGTCCCAATACTGCAGCTAAACCAAGCCCAATCATTAAATTGGTTCTTTCAATACTATTTACACTATGAATGTAGTAAGGGATTAAGAAAAACAATCCAACAGCAGCCATCCCTTTTAAAATGTCGCAAACCATAACAATGGTACCGTACTTTTTACCCAACACCCTAAAAGTGTTAGTAGCACCCATGTTTCCACTTCCATAATCTCTAATATCTATACCAAAATATTTTTTGCTAATAATAAGTGCTGTTGGAATAGAGCCAATTAAGTATGCTAATATTATGAGTAAGAATTCTTGCATGGATTAAAATTGCATTCAGTTTCGTATACAAATATAACTAAAAATATTATTTTTTTAGCTTTAGTAATCAACTTTAGTTAACGATTAACACACATTAATGCTAACCAATTGTCTTTTTTTAAAATTTCTTTAATTATAATACTTTCTTTTTCAATAACATTTACAA
>JAYVID010000316.1:0-11315 GCA_043770525.1 Ferruginibacter sp. | reverse complement strand
AAATTGGTTACTCGTTTTGTAAACAACCTAATGTGGGCAGGTAAAAAAAGTGGAGCATACAGTATATTTTACGATGCATTAGATAAAGTAGCAAAAACTACTGGTGAAGAAGGATACGAAGTATGGAAAAGAGCATTGACAAACATTACACCTGGTGTAGAAGTAAGAAGCCGCCGTATTGGTGGTGCTACTTTCCAAATACCATCTGAAGTTAGACCTGATAGAAAAATTTCTTTAAGCATTAAATGGATGGTACGTTATAGCCGTGAAAGAAATGGTCGTAGCATGTCTGACAAATTAGCTAATGAAATAGTAGCAGCAAGCAAAGGTGAAGGTGCATCTTATAAGAAAAAAGAAGATACACATCGTATGGCAGAAGCCAACAAAGCTTTCGCTCATTTTAGAGTTTAAATTTTTTGAAATATTTTTATAGTAAGCCACTCTTTTTTAAAAGAGTGGCTTTTTTGTGGCCTATTTTTCTTGCGAAGATTATAGTTGTAGATAAAAGGATTTTTTGTTGCACTTAATGGGCTTCGCTTACAGAGTGGCTTCAGTTTTGTTTATAAAAAATAAAAATGCAACCTCATTTACGAGTTCATTTAAACCTGTATTGCAAATCATATTTTTGTTGTTTAATGCAGGTGTATTGGTTTTTACTTTGATTGATAGGCCAAAGGAAAGCCTTATGGGTATTGGTATTTTATTGTTAGGGTTGGTGGTTTATTATTTTGATAAGCCTGTGGTAAAAGAAGCGTTATTAGATGTGGATCAAAATTCAGTATAATTTTATTTATATTTACTTACATGCAACCAAATACTTTCTTACATATTATTTTAATGGCCATCTTTTTTTTTCAGGCCATGTTTGTTTTTTGCAGTATATTATTTTTAAAAGGGTGGAGTATATCTATTACATCATTTACATATTTGCTATTGGTTTTTTTCTTTATTTTCAGCAAGAGGCACAATTTGGTTTTACAGAAATTACTAAAAATAACCCCACCATAAAAAGCTTACTGGCTGCTCCTTTAATTTTACTTGCCTTTGCTACCTATATTCAATTTGGAGAAAAGTTTTTGGAAATAAACACAAAACGAAAAGTTTTTAGAGCAATAAAATTTTTAAAAATATTTTTATATTTTGAAACGGCTTTGTTTTTTATTTTAATTGCTTTCAAACTACCAAGAAATATTCAAGATTTGGTTTTTGATTGTACAGTGCCTATACTTTTTATACTTAGTATTTGGATAATAGTTGTGCTTCTTAAAGAAAAAAATGTATTGAATAATTTTTTGATAGCAGGCTCTTTGTTTATAACCGTTGGAGGTACAATTGGTAGTATGATAAACTTATTTGGAAATACTGTAAATGGCAATAACCCTAACATTATGTTGCCATTGGAAATAGCTGTTTTTTTTGAATTGATATTGCTAAATACGGGTCTTATTTACAAAACAAGATTAATTGAGCAAAATATAGTAGTATCTCAACAACATTTAATAGAAGAGTATAAATTAAATGAAGACTTGCAAAATAGAATGCAAGGTATAAGGCAAAATATTTCTAAAGACTTACATGATGAAGTAGGCGCTACGCTTAGTGGTATAAAAGTGTTTAGCCAACTGGCGGTTGATAGACCTGCAAATAGTATTGAGTATTTGGATAAAATAAAAAACTATAGTGAAGATATGATAAGCAAGATGAGTGACATCGTATGGTCCATAAATCCTATAAATGATAGTTTTGAAATAATAATGAATAGGCTACAATTGAGTGCAAAAGCAATAGCAGCAGTAAAAAATATTGAAGTTGTATTTTTGATAGACGATGTACTAAGGAAAACAATTGTGGATATGCAAGTAAGAAAAAATATTTATCTAATAGCAAAAGAAGCCATTAATAATGCTATAAAATATGCGGCTTGTAGCAACATAAGTGTAACCCTTGCAAAAGAAAACAATAACGCAATTTTAGAAGTAATAGACGATGGTATTGGCTTTGACCCTTTGAATACCAACGACGGTAATGGATTACGAAATATGAAAGACCGTGCAAAAGATATAAATGCTACTTTTAACATAGAAATGCATAAGCCAAAAGGTACAGCAATAAGGCTAGCATTTAATTTCACCTAATTGGGGGTATTTGAAATAGCTCAGGGCAACGTAAATTTACAATTATAACATTATGCCAACCGACGTGAAAGTAACTATATTTGAAGATAACCCCATTATGCTAGATGCATATAAAGCCATATTAAATGGTATAGACGGCTACACTTGTGTAGGCTCGTATAGCAACTGCGATAACTTACAACACAATATAGAAAGAAGCATGCCTGATGTAGTGCTTATGGATATAGAAATGTATGGTATAAATGGTATACAAGCTACGCAAACTATAAAACAACTGTACCCTCAAATAAAAATTTTGATACAAACTGTTTTTGAAGAAGATGATAAAATATTTGATGCATTGTGTGCAGGTGCTAATGGGTACATTACTAAAAATACATCGCCTGTAAAAATGCTAGAAGCTATAAACGATGTGCACAATGGCGGAAGCGCCATGAGCCCAACGATAGCTGCTAAAATGTTTACGTTATTTAAAAAAATTGCACCACCTACTATTACGCCTACTAACTATCATCTTACAGATAGAGAAAAAGAAATACTCACCCTTATGGTGGATGGTATGCCAATGCCAAAAGTAGCAGAAAAAATATTTTTGAGTTATGAAACGGTGCGTACCTACGTAAAAAGTATTTACAACAAACTGCATGTAGCTAGTGCTACTGAGGCTGTTTCTAAAAGTATTAAAGAAAGAATTGTATAGTTTTATCAAACCACAAATGCCCCCACTTATTTTATAAAGTGTTTTACAAAATACCCTCAATTGCGGTATAGTTTTATATTCCTCTATTTTTCATATTTGTAATTAGTAGTTTAAAGAGCTACTAAACTTTTTTTAAAAAATAAAAAGTAAGTATGAAAAAATTATTAACGTTATTATTTTTATGCATTAATATTTACTGCCATGCACAAAGCGTAGGAATAGGCACTACCACACCACACCCAAGTGCAGCCTTAGATGTAAGCAGCAGCAACAAAGGTTTTTTACCCCCACGTATGAGTAGCAGCCAACGTACAGCCATACCCAACCCACGTAAAGGATTAATGGTGTATGATACCACACAAAACGAACATGTATATTTTGATGGTGGGAAATGGCGGTCGTTTTATGCACAAAATTATGATAGTGCAGTGGTGGATTATAGTAGTACTGCAAGTGCAGGTGTAAACATGCCTGTAACTGGAAATACTGTTGTTAATGGTAATGCTGGTTTTGTTTATGACAATTGAGGTGCTGCTGGCAATTATCTTGCAAATAGTTATACTGAACTTCTAATACCATTTGATGATTCTACACTGAATATAAATCTTAATTTGGAGGAAATGAATTTAGAAACATTTTACGATAGCTTATTCATAATTTCATATTATCTGTATGGTGGCAACTATGATACTATTGCAAGATTAAGTGGTACACAGGTAGGTAATTTTTCTGTACAAAACAATGTTCTTCTAGTTTTTAAAAGCAATTCTATCAATAATTTATCAGGATTTAAAATAAGGTGGGGAAAATTAAAAAAGGCAAATCAATTAATTGCTACAGTTCCAATGTATGGCTGGTTTATAGATAACAGAAAAAGTGCAGCAATGGGTGGATTACAAAGAACAAATAATTGGCATACCGATTCTGTAGGTTTTGTATCGCTTAATTATGGTATGGGCTCCAAAGCAAAAGGAAAATATTCGATAGCATTGGGTTTTGTTAACAACGCACTTGCTGAATCTTCAATTGCAATTGGAAATAAGAATAAAGCTTTAGGAGATTTTTCAACTGCGATGGGAAGTAATACAAATGCCATAGGAAATTTCTCAACTGCAATGGGTAATTATACTACTGCGGGTGCATTTGCTTCAACCGCATTCGGGTATAATACAGTCGCATCTGGCAGCTACTCATTTGCAATGGGACAAAATAATATTGCACTGGGAAACAATTCAACTGCAATGGGTAGAAGGTCAGATGCAATTGGTTTTGTTTCAACTGCAATTGGAGAAGGGACTGCCGCATTAGGTGATTATTCTACTTCTATTGGATATGAGACAATCGCTAAAGGTATTTCATCATTTGCAGCTGGTTCAAGCACTAATGCTAATTCTTATAGTTCCACAACCATGGGTTCTTATACAATTGCTAAAGGCTATGCAAGCACAGTAATAGGTTTATACAATGATAGCATATTAACATATAATCAAACTTTTGTTACACCAAATACACCATTGTTTATTGTTGGTAATGGAAATAGCAACAGCACAAGAAGCAACGCTATGGTAGTCTATAAAAATGGCGATGTAGATATAAACGGAAATTTAAAAATAGATAATGGTACTAGCGTTTGGTCTTCTATACCTACTGGCTTTGCAGCTAACCGTACCACTACTTTAAGTGTACCACCATCTACATTTACCGATGTATTGTTTACCACACAAAGTGCAGATGATGGTGGCGATAATTACGACCCTGCTACAGGAGAATTTACAGCACCCACCGCAGGCATGTATAGGTTTGAAGCGTCTGTATATTGGAATGCTGGTATAGCAGGTTTTGAAAATATTTATTTTTATGTAAATGGGGTTACAAGGCGTTTCCATTCCATAGTTTCGGATAATACTTCTGCACATACTTTGCCATTTACAGCTTCGTTTAAACTCAATGCAGGCGATATAGTAAAAGTGGTGGCTTACCATACTAATGCTACTGCTGTGGGTATCAGTGCAAATGCTAATGGTACTTATTTTATGGGCGTGAAGGTTTATTAGTCCAAAAATAGAAGAAACAATACAATAGAAATATTTGTGAGAAAATTAGAAAAATCATTTTTAAATAAGTAACAATAAAAAAATAAAACAACATGAAAAAAATTACAATCACTTGCTTTTATTTATCTGCCTTTTTTTGTAGTGTAAAAAAAATAGAAGCACAAAACGTGGGCATAGGCACTACCAATCCTCTTAGTCGTATACACCTTGTTACAGGTGCGTTAAACGACCAAGTAAATTCACAGGGTTTGTTAATTGAAAATAATAACACTTCCAATACAGGTGAAGTAGCTGTAGTATTTAAAAATGCTGGTACTTTAGGTATGGGTAATAAAGCTTGGCATATAGGAGCTAACCAAAATAGAAATTTTGCTTTGAGTTACGGTACAGCATTTCTTAATTCTGGTACAAAAATGTTGCTTGATTCTACCGGGAGTTTGGGCTTGGGTACATTAAATCCTGATAATAGTGCATTGGTAGATTTAGTAAGTGTAGATAAAGGATTACTACTACCAAGGCTTACAGATACTACTGTAGTTGTAACTCCTGCTGCAGGATTGGTAATGTACAATCAGGCAACAAAATCGCCCAATTATTATGATGGTGAAAAATGGAACAATTTAAATGGAAGTAAAAATATAGTGCCTTTGCAAGGTAGTATCACTTACAGTATTACAGGTACTGCATCGGTAGGGGGTATTTCAATAGATGCTGGCCCTTTGGCTGCAATAGATTACAGTAACCTTTCTTTTGGACCGAGGTCAACAAATTCATTCAAAGTAGAAAATGCAGATAGCATAATTATCTATAAAGAATTTGATGGTAATTCTATCGTTTTAAAAAGAGCTCACCTTGGGAGTAATGTTTTATCAGTTATGGAAATTTCTCAGTTTCAACCTGGCGCAGCAACTCCTTTTTATTCCGTTAAACTCACAAGTTTTAGAGTGCATTCACAATCTTATTTTATTTCGGAAACTACAGGCAAGCTTACAGAAAAATATGGCTTGGTTGCTCAAACAGTGGGCTTTAAAGATTGGGTAAATAACAAAAGTTTTAGTTATAATTTTAGCACCCTAGCTTTTGGCACATACTAAATGAAATTAGGCCTTCCTATAAAGCAAGAAGAAAATTAAACTTCAATTTGATTGTTTATGATATCTTCAATATTTATAAAGTAAATATTTTTTTTATGTATTGAAAAAAAGTTTATCAAATCATTCACCAATTCTTTTCTTATCACCAATAATAAATTTGTATATTTTTTATGTAGCAAAATATTTTTAAGGGTATCTGCAAACCCTTTGCCCATAAGCTCTAGCGGGCCTATTTCGTCTATAACAATAAATTTATTTTTTATTTCTAGCAAAATGCTATTGGCTTTATCAAATGCTGCTTTGCTAAAAACATATTTCCCAATGGGTAATGTTTCATTATTTTCAGATGCAAGAATAGTGAAATATTCGCCATTGGCAATGTTGTAAAACATTCTTTCTCCATTTACATCAGGCGATAAAATACCTGCAATGTTTTTTTTATCTTTTATCCATTGCAGTAAAGTAGTTGTTTTGCCACTATGCTTTTCGCAAGCAAGTATATAAATATTTTTATTTGGAGTAGATAACATTTGCCATTAACTGTTTAAAAAAGTAAGTAATTTTTGAAAAGAAGAAAATATTTTTTACCGCTTTCCAACTATACATAATATTTGTTTTTGCCCAAGGCAATAATTGTACAATAGCTTCTACATCTTCGCTCCACATATTTTTTTTATGCAATAACCATTGTTGTAATTTTTTTTGTAAAAATGGTGAAAGAAATAATTTCCAACTTAGGATAATGATTACACTTCTTATTAATATTTTTAAAACAACACTTTCTTCTACAAAAACAATTGATGGATTAATGTATTTTAATAATAGAAGCGATATGAAAAAAAGCCAAATCGTAAAAAGTAAAATAGGGTAATGGCTTTTTTTCTTTTTTTCTGTGTTTGTTGATATAACTGAATTAGCAAGCAATACATCGTTGTGTTGCCAAGCAGCAATTTTAATGGGCATTTTACCAATTTGTATGCCTATAACGAGCCCTACTAAAAGATGTATGCTTGTGTAAATTATAGCAACTAATTTTAAATAGTTTGCATGAATACTATTTTGAAATAGTTTATTGAAAAAATTATTGAGCACTAGCCAAAAATCATTGCCATAAATAACGGTCATTATGAATATGCGTTGCAGGGCAGACTCTAGCAAACAAATAATAGCAAATAACAAACAAGTAAATGCAAATTTATTTTTCCTAATTAAAAACTGCCCTAAAAAACCTTGAAAAAAAACAGCTACATAAGCCGTGGGCGGACTATATGGAGATAACATCATTTTAAAAATAGCTACAATAATCGTTGCTTTAATTATATTGGCTTTTTGTGGAACGTAGTAGGCTATCATGCATATACAAAACACTGCACAACTTCCCACCACAATACCCGATATAGGAATTTTTAAGCCATGAATAATACCGCCCAAAAATGCTTCGCAAAATACCCATATAGCTACGAGGCGGTAATATATTTTTTGTTCTTGTATTTGTTGCAATATTATTTGGGTTTATAAACTATTCTGTATCTTTAAAAACATAAAATTACAAATAGTTTGACGAAGTTTATTTTAAACAATACCGATATTGAAACAAACCTGCCCAATGGTACAACTTTGTTGGATTTTATTCGCTACGAAAAAAATTTAAAAGGCACAAAAATTGGATGCAGAGAAGGCGATTGTGGTGCTTGTACAATTTTGGTGGGTACATTAGAAAATGGTGAAGTGCAATATCAATCTGCTACGAGTTGCTTAATGGCTATAGGTAATGCCAATGGTAAACATATTGTAACCATTGAAGGAATAAATGACAAGGCGCTAACACCTGTGCAAGCTGCATTTGCAGAAAACAATGCATCGCAATGTGGTTTTTGTACACCGGGTTTTATAATGAGCCTTACTGGCTGTTGTATAAATAAACCTGCTGTAAATAATGAAACTGCTATAGCTAGTATGGATGGAAATGTTTGTAGATGCACTGGTTACCAAAGTATAAAACTTGCAGCAAAAGATGTGGCAGGTTTAATGCAAGAAAATAATGCGAAAAATAATATTGATTTTGCAATAGAAAATAATATTGTACCCACATACTTTAATGGTATTACAAATCGGCTAAATGATTTGCAAATTGAAATGGCTGTGCAAACGGATTTTCATTTTATTGTAGGCGGAGGTACAGATTTGTATGTACAAAAACACCACGAAGTAGTAGAGGCAGATTTGCATTTTTCTCTACAAAAAAATAAAAACTATATAATTGAGAATAACAGTGAAATAGAAATTGGTGCAGCTACAACTGTTACCAAGTTTGCAGAGTCTTCAATAATTAGAAATATTTTCCCAAACCTTGCTGCAATAATAAAATTGGTATCGAGCACCCCTATACGCAATATGGCTACGTTTGCAGGTAATTTTATAAATGCATCGCCCATTGGCGATTTTACGATTTTCTTTTTGGCATTAAATACACAATTGCATTTTAAAAATAGTAAAACAAATGCTACAAGAATAGTTGCATTAAAAGATTTTTACAAAGGCTATAAAAATATTGATAAACTTTTTGAAGAAGAACTTTCATATTTTACTTTTACAAAACCTACTGGCTTTTTCAATTTCGAAAAAGTTTGTAAGCGTACACATTTAGATATTGCAAGCGTAAATACTGCTATTCACTTGGTAGTAAAAGACGGTATAATAATAGATGTACAGATTGCTGCAGGCGGTGTTGGTCCTGTACCTATGCTTTTATCAAAAACCAATGCATTTTTAACAGGCAAAAAAATTACAGAAGAAAATATACAAGCAGCATTAGAAATATTATCAACAGATATTTCGCCTATTAGCGACGCAAGAGGAACAGCAACATATAAATCTTTATTGTTGCAGCAATTAATAAAACTGCATTTCGCTTTGCAAAATAAATAAACATGAGTAGCGCATTAACATCACATACATACAACGGCAATACAGATATTCATCAGCATGTAACTGGCAAGTCTATTTACTTAGACGACATTGCTATTATGCAAGGCACTCTGTATGCCGCTGTGTTTGATTCGCCCATTGCACACGGAAAAATATTGAGTATGGATGCAAGAGCAGCAGAAAAATTAAAAGGCGTTGTAAAAATTATTTTTGCAAAAGATATTCCTGGGCAAAATCAAATTGGCGGTATTATTTCTGATGAAGAATTACTTGCAAGCGAGCATGTGCATTTTTGTGGAATGCCCATTGCATTGGTAATTGCAGAAACGGATGCTATTGCACAAGCCGCTACCAAATTAATAAAAGTACAATTTGATGCGTTGCCAATCATAACCGACCCTGTAATTGCAAAAGAAAAAGGAGAGTTGATTGTACCGCCACGCATTTTTCAAATGGGAGAAATAAATACTGCATGGCAAAACTGCACACATATTTACGAAGGCAAAACAAATACCAACGGGCAAGAACATTTGTACATAGAAACGCAAGGTGCTTATGCCATACCAAATGAAAATGGTCAATTGCTCATACACTCGAGCACGCAAGGGCCTACGGCTGTGCAGCGCACCGTAGCAAAGGTTTTAAATGTGCCCATGCACAAAATAGAAGTCGATACTGTGCGCTTGGGCGGAGGCTTTGGTGGTAAAGAAGACCAAGCTACTACATGGGCAGTAATGTGTGCATTGGCAACATACATTGTGCAAAAACCTGTAAAGTTTTCTTTGAATCGTATGGATGATATGCGCATGACAGGTAAGCGCCACCCATACACTTCTTTTTATAAAATTGGATTAGATACTGATTTAAAAATATTGGGCTACGAGGTTTCGTTTTATCAAAACGCAGGTGCAGCGGCAGATTTATCGCCTGCTATTTTAGAACGTACATTGTTTCATTGTACCAATACTTATTATGTGCCCAATGTAAAAGCCATTGCATATAGTTGTAGAACAAACCTGCCTCCCAATACAGCTTTCAGGGGTTTTGGTGGGCCACAAGGTATGTTTGTTATAGAAGCAGCAATAACAAAAGTGGCCGAGGCTTTACAAATTCCTGCATATAAAATTCAGCAAAAAAACTTATTGCAAACCAATAATGTTTTCCCTTACGGGCAAAAAGTAGTGAGTGAAGCAAATGAATGTTGGGATGCTGCTAATGCAACATTTGATATGGAGAAAATGTATGCAGATGTGAACACATTTAATGCAAAAAATAAAAATTATAAAAAAGGAATTGCCGTTATGCCAATATGTTTTGGTATTTCGTTTACCAAAACAATGCTAAACCAAGCTCGTGCATTGGTACATATATATACAGATGGTAGCATAAGTATAAGTACTGGAGCGGTAGAAATGGGGCAGGGCGTAAACACAAAAATTGCTCAAGCCGCACAACAAATTTTTAACATCGATATCAATAAAATAAAAGTACACAGCACCAACACTTATCGCATTGCCAATACATCTCCAACTGCTGCAAGTGCCACGGCGGACTTAAATGGTAAAGCAACGGAAATAGCTTGTAATGCTTTGCTACAAAGAATTACAGCAGTAGCAGCAAAAATATTGAACGTAGAAAGTGAAAATATTAGTATAGTAAATGATGTGGTATATGTAAATAATGTGGCAACAGCATTAACTTGGGCAAAATTGATTTTTGCAACTTATGAAAAAAGAATTAGTTTGAGTGAGCATGCGCATTACACGCCGCCTGATATTCATTTTGACAATACAATAGAAAAAGGACATCCATTTGCCTACCATGTATTTGGCACAAGTATTATTACAACAACGGTAGATTGCCAACGGGGGATTTATGAAATAGATGAAGTGAAAGTAGTGCACGACTGTGGCAAAACGATGAATCCTAAAATAGATATGGGACAATGCGAAGGTGGCATCGTACAAGGCATAGGGTGGATGACGATGGAAGAAATTGTGTATGATGAAAATGGAAAATTAAAATCGAATGCATTAAGCACATACAAAGTGCCCGATATGTATAGTGCTCCTAAGAATATGGATATACATTTTTTAGAAACTGAAAAAGAAAATTTAGCACTGCTAAAAAGCAAAGCGGTTGGTGAACCTCCGCTGATGTATGGTATTGGTGCATATTTTGCTTTGCGCAATGCAGTGTTGGCATTTAATCCTAGTGCAAATATTGCTTTCGATGCACCCATGACACCTGAAAAAGTATTGATGAATTTGTATCAAAAAAGCAATTAATTTTTTTGATAAATGACTCTGCAGCAAAAACACACATGGCAATTTATTTTAGATAGCATTACTAGTAATATTGCTGTAGCATTGTTGTATGTATTAGAAAGTAAAGGAAGCAGCCC
>JAYVID010000315.1:0-24056 GCA_043770525.1 Ferruginibacter sp. | reverse complement strand
GCCCCTGTGGTAAAAAAGTAAGTCCAATGTAAAATCTTCCCCATCAATTATCATTCTTTTTTGCCTGCTCAAAAATGCAAAGTCATTTCCTATTTCAATAATAAATTTTTGTAGTTCTACTATTATTGCCGTCTCTAAGTCTTTTTCGCTGTATACATCTTTAAGGTCTAAAAAATCTAATAGATAATTATCTCTAAATACAATATTTTCTGTAAATTTTTTCTGTGTTTGAAGTTGCTTTATTTCTTGCTTTATTAATTTTTCTGGTTTTTTGCTTAGCACAGTTCTCTCAAAAAGCATAGAGTTTATGCGGTCTCTAAGCTCTCTTACATTCCAATGCTCTACTTTACAAATCTCCGTATAATAGCTCCTTGCTAGGTCATTTTTTACATTAGTAAGCTCCACAAAATGACTCCAACTCAAAAGTGGCGACAGTGTCGCCACAATCTTTATTTTAGAAAAAGCTTTATAAAATCTTCTTACTCTATGCAAAGATGATGTGGTATATCCTTTTCCAAATTGATTTATTAAAAGTGGCGACAGTGTCGCCACAATTGCTAAACCATAAGAATCGTCAATGCTAGCAAGGGTTTCATCAATATGTTTTCCTATTTTCCAATTAAGCATTGTAAGTTCTTTATTAAAACTTTTATTTAAATTTTCTTTGCTAGTATTTATTAATGTAGCTATCTGCGCAAATAGTTTTTTACTTTCTTGCTCAATAAGTTTTTTAGAAGTGGCAGTAAGTTTTTCCATTATACTAATTTAGTGTACTTGCGTTAATTAATTTAATAATTGTAGTAAATATTATTTTCAAAATAGTTATTGATATGTAGCTATTTTATAAAAAAGAATACTTACTAAGCTTTTTTTAAGATAGGTTGGGTTGCCAAAGTATAGGGTGCGTTTTATCATATTAAAATAACCATTTTATTTCACCATCTATTTTTATTTTAAAGTCATAATTTTCTACTAAAAAATCATACTTTGAATAAGAAAATCTTAGTGTAGGCTTTGGTTTGTCAAAATCTATTTCTGATTCTTTGTACTCTTCTTTTATTTCTTTACTTTCTCTTGCTTCTAAATGCCATCTAAAATTTAATCTGCCATCACTTTCAAAATTTGTAAAAATGTAAAGTCTATTGGATAAATCAGGGGCTGAGTAGTTTTTTAACTCTTCATCCTTGTTTTTTTTAATAAACAATTTTGTTCCATTTTGTAAAATATATTTCAAATTTAATTCTTCAATATTCATACCTTTTTGAATTGATATTCTTGGCTCAAATAAATCTTCAATCTTATTTACTTGTTTATTTGCTAATATCTGTGAAGTTTCGAAAAGATTTCTAAAATCACAATCTTTTTTATTCTTTCCTTGGTAAATAGCAAAAAAACTATTGGTAGCATTGTTTGCGTAATAAGTTTGTTTGTATTCATGTCTAGAAAGATAAGTGTGTGCTTTTATTTGTAAAGGATTATTCGAAGCTTTAAAAACTCTAATATGCCTTATCTTATTAATTCTATTACCTTTTTTATCAAGCATATAAATACCACTTTCCATAGCATCTTTAAAACTTCCGATTTCTTTTACTTGTTTTGCTATTTGAAGAAATAATGGTTTGTCAACAATTAGTTTTTCCAAATCTTCAAGTGTTTTAAATCCAGGGCTATCCTTATTTTTTTTATATAAGAAAGGCACTCTTACAACATATTTTATTTTCTCCTCTTGAATAATTTTACCTAAGTCATCCCTTAAAATATTTCCATTTTTATCTCTTAATGCAGGCTTAATTGCACCCAAAAATGTTTCATCATGCAGCTGCCCTCTTATACAGTCCCCTGTTGAAATCATCGGCTCATTTGTGCCTTTGATAAATTGAATTTTACCTCTTTTTCTAACTATTCTTTTAGCAGGTGTAAGTGCTTGATGATTTGTTAGATTATTTATCAAAATGCTGTCATCAATTTTCCATATAAATTCTCTTTTAAAACCTTTAAAAGGTTCTATAAGTGAAAAAGATTGTTTTCTTTCTTTATGCTCGTAATAGTCTTTTAGTATTTCATCTCTTTTTGCAGCTACTGGTATAAGAGTAAGTACTGCCGCATCTTTTGCATGATGCGAATGCTTACTCCTGTCTTTTTTCTTGTCTGCTGCTTGTAAGCCGTAAATTTTTCTAAACTCAGATGTAATACTTCCTTTTTGTACATCTACTTTCTCAAAATATGTTTTAAGATAATGAAATGCATATTTTGAAATTAATTGAGTATCTATTTTTTGGCTATTCTTAAATCCGCTCGTAACCTCTTCCAATGTAAAACGATCAACTTTATTTTTCCAATATTCTAATTCCATTTGCCAAAGTAATCGTTCTCTTATTGCTTTATCCTTCCATTCTTTGTCAGATGCTTTTTTTGACTTGGTTAGCCAAAAATCTATTTGCTGTTTTATACGATCTACTTTATCAATCCACTTTTTTAGTCTTGGTAAAATAGCGGTATATCCACCATAATCTTCTTTGTAATTATTCAGATTAAATGGAATTTGATTCTTTTTTATTGTTCTATTATAGTCATGGTAGCATACAGTTAGATTTGCAAGCGAATTATCAAAAGAAATACTTCTAGGAATTGTATGCTCAAAATCTATAAGATTTTCTTTAAACAAGTCTGTTATCTTTATCATTTTACCTGTATAAATACAAGCACATTCTTGTTCTAGCCATAAACGATATTTATCTATCATTTCTTTTTTTGCAATTATTTCTTTGTAAGAGCTTTTTTTATTATCAGACCATCTAATACCGTTTATTTCTTTTTTATCTTCAGTTACTGGAGGTATTGCTTCTTCATTATTTTGTTCATACCAAATTCTTACTTTATCAATATCATCTTCATTCTTACTATTTGCATCAATATTTTTGTTTGCTAATAAAAGCTGTTCTATTGCAATTTCAAACTCTACATTTTCAGTTTCTCGTTGTTTTTGCCATGCCTCTATAGCCCAACGTTTGTTGGAATCATTTAATTCTCTTGCAACTTCTACAACTATTCTCGTGTCATTATCAATTTGATTTGTTTCTATCATAAAGTTCATGAGTTTTTGTAGCTCATGAAGTGTACGCATAGCCATAGGGTTTTTAAAAGAACCAGTTTTCGGGCTACCTAATTTTAAGTCCCCATTTTTATCATGCTTTGCAGGAGGATAAATATTTATTTCTGATGGGTGATAGATTTTTAATAGTTTATCATCTTCGATATTGAAATTTAATTGTAAAAAATCCCCAAGAGTGTCAATCAATTTTGGCATTTTGTAATATCCAGAATCTGATTTGTAATAGTGTATACCATTTGAAACAACTATGTGAAAACGTTCATTATTTATGTCCTTTCTTTTTAATCCAGATGTAATAAAATATGATTGGTAACAGTCTTTAATTATGTTAAATAGTTTCAATTTGTCTTCTTTTTCATTCCATTTCTTTTGTCCAATCTGCTCTATAATTGCAATGTTTATATCTTCAATATCTGACTCCACTAATTTATAACTATCGTCTTTATACCCAAATTTTTCGTTGGATTCCAAATTTTTATGTTTCGAAACTAAATTATTCAAAATACTAATAATAGTTTTCTGGTGCCTATTTTCATCAATCACTTTTCCTATTTCATTTATAAATAATGTTTCATTTTTTTGCCATATTTCTTTTTCAATAATTTCCGGAATATTAGCTAACAATACAGCTTCAGTATATATTAAACCTTTTTCAAGAAAAATGTTTATCTTATTTATTGCATTTAAGCTAAGCATTGCATATCCTACAGGAGTTGCATTCCACGCTGATATAAATTGTTTTACTTTTTCATTATCTAGCTTCAACGCCTTTTCTGCAAATTCGTTAACATATTCTTGATCTTCATAAGAAAAAAGTACATGCCATATATCTTCAATATCATAAAAGTCTTTGTTTATTTTTTTTGAAGGATCTTTTGCGATTTTGATATTCATATAATCCTCTCCAAAAATTTCTTTAAGTCTTCCTGAAAATGAACTTGCTGTAACTGTGGTTTTTGATTTGTAATTTAAGGACCATTTATGACCTTCTTTTTTTATAAATTCTTCAATTTCAGAGAATGGAAAATAGCTTTTTGATTTCCTAAAGAATTTTTCTGTATAGACTTTTTGTTTTAATTCTAAAGGAATTGGTTGCCAATAAGTATCATATTCCCCAATTGGTTTGTATTTTATGTTATTCAAGAAAGACCATGCTCTAAAAATTTCAAAACTAGGATGGCTTATTGGAGCTCTGTATTTATTTGGTTCTAATGTGCATTTTCCAATTAAACCTTTTTGAGAACGAAGAGGACGTTTGTAAAAAATACTACCATCATTTTTATTTTTGCCTGATTCAATTAATTTTTTGTAGAGGTTATTATCAAATCCTATTTTTTGGAATTGGAAAATAAAATTGATTTCATCTTTATAATTTTGACGGACTAGATATTGTGTTATATCTTGCCTTATTCTAACTCCTTCTTTTTCTTTTTTGGCTAAAAATGTACCAATTGGTATTGAATCCTCAAAATCTGGGAATAATTCTTTTAGTTTGTTATTTTTTTTCTTTTCTGAGTATTGTACTTCTACAACGTCAATATCTTTATTTTCCTCTTTTTCTTTTACATCACTTGAGCCTTTTCTACTACTTTTAAATCCTCTCCGTTGTGCAATGTGATATAGAGCTCTACCAAGTTTCTTTCGATTTTTTTCTAGTGAAAAATCAAGTTTCACTTCTGCTAATTCTTTCCTTAGTTGATATGGACTAGAATAATCAGGCTGCCCATCTCCATCAAAATCTAACTTTATCCATTTATCAAAGGCTAAATTACTTATTGGATATACTCTCCCTGCTTTGTTGTTTTTTAATGCCTCTTCTTTATTGTAATTTTTCCATTTGTTTAAATCTTCAATACTTAAAGGGCAAAAACCTTCATTAATCAAGTGATCTAATGTTGCCCTTAACCTATATTTTCTCGCTTGGTACAATCTTCTAGTAGAACGATTTTTAGTTCTTTCGGCTGCATACGAGTATTCTCCACTCTTGCTATTTCCAACACCTTTCTTAAAAGTTAAAACTCCAACTTTTTCTATTTGGTTTTCTTTTAAATCTGGATTTCTGAGAGCCCAGCCTATCGAATTAGTTCCTAAATCAAGTGCAAAAATTTTATTCATTGTTATTTATTTTATTTTACTATTTTTGTGTATTGAAACGCAAATCACAATAAGGCTATAAGCCGAAGATTTTCTTGGCTCTGCTTCGGTGGAGCTTTTTTATTTTTTTCATCTTCTTCAAATAAAGAACATTCCCCCCAATAAAAATACGTATAATTATCTGTTTTTTAAACATATACAAAATGAAGTACATATAAAAATGCTTGTTTGTAATAAAAACTAAGTGTGAGTAATTGGTACGCACATTGTTTTTAAATATAGCCAATATGCATTATTAGTTGTTTAGTAAAGTAAACACCTAATGAGATAGTGAATGTATAAAAAAGGAAAATATTTTTAAGCATATTACAAACAGCTAAAAGGGAATAGTTTTTTTAATTTTATTATCTCTTTGTATATATACCAACTGAAGTCAATGATTGGTGAAGGACACCAATCATTAAAGTAATGCACTATGCTTATTAAAAGCATTTCCTTCGTTTTACCCCTCAAAAAGTTTAGCAATACCAAATGCAGCACCTGCCGCCAACGCACCTATAAGCATTACACGCACTGCTCCAAGCATTGGATTTACTCCAGTAATTCTACTTTTAAAATAGCCAAAAATAAATAAGCAAGTAAGCGTTGCTATTACAGAGTATTTTAAAGCTTCGTTGGAATCTACTATAAAAAAATAGGGGCTTAGTGGTATTATGCCACCTATGATGTAAGATATACCAATATTTAATGCACTTTTTGTAGCACGCTTAGGGTCAGGTTTGTCTAGGCCAAGTTCATACTTCATCATAAAATTTACCCAGCGGTTTTTATCTTTCGATATTTCTTCGGTAGCCTTTTCTTGTAGATCTTTGCTTAGCCCTATGTTTGCAAAAAACTCTTTTGTTTCTTCTATTTCTTTTTCCCTTAAATTTTCTACTTCATAATGTTCCCTTTTCTCTTCGTTTACATAATGGTCTTGTTCGGTTTTGCCAGATAAATAGCCACCCAAGCCCATTGCAATACTGCCCGCAGCTACTTCAGCAATACCTGCTATTACAATAATACTACTACTATCCACAGCACCACTAAGCCCTGCTGCTAGTGCAAAAGGAACGGTTAGTCCATCACTCATGCCTATAACCACATCTCTTAAAAAATCTGAACTAGTAAGGTGGTTCTCTTTGTGATCAGTATGGTGTAAGTGCGTATCCATTTTTATTTTTCTGAATTTCTAATATTATTCTCTTTTAAAATTTTATTAAAGTTTTCTTCTTTCCCTTGTTTTTTTAATTCTGCATAAAGATACTGTATCATTTTTTCAGCATCTGTTCTATAGGGTGAGCCCATTTTTACATACAAATTGTAAGCCTTACACAAATAATCTAATGATTTTTCATACTCTTTTAAGTTATACAAAGCCTGCCCTGCACCATAATATCCTTCTGGGTCTTCGGGTAGGGTTGCTATTAATTTTTTATAACTTTCTACTGCTTTATCATATTCTTTTGTATACTGATATACAAGTGGTAAATTTTGTAATGGGGTTAAATTTTTTGGGTCTATTTCCAACGATTTTGTATATGCATCAATTGCCTCAGGATATTTGCCTAGTTTGCGGTACGATACACCAAGGTTATCCCATGCAAAAGCAAATTTTGGATCTTTATTTACTGCTTTTAAAAAATATTTTACAGCATCTTCATGGTTACCTGCCTTCATTGCATCTTGGCCAATGCTGTAGTATGCAACAGCATCATCATTTTTAGAAATAGAATGTTTGCTTTCTTTTTCATTTGAGCCTAGTAAAGTTTTTAACGACTCACAACTATCTCTAAGTGCTCTTTCTATTTCGTAATAGTATTTTGTATAATCATCCGATTGTTTATTCGCATTTATGGTTATCGTTCTTGTTTTACCTGTATCATTATTACTGCCCAATAGTTTTTGCATTAGTTGATAAGAGCTTACTTGATCATCTATACATTTTTTAATTTCAGCTGCTATTTTTTCTTTACTCTTTTTCTTTAATTTTATTTCATCAATACATTTACAAGACTGATCTCTAGCAGATTTTAAAAATAAATCATCATCTAGCTTTATTGAATTTAATGCGTCCTTTGCTGCTTTACCAGTAAGGGTGTCAGATTTTATTTGAGCAGTTACACTAAAGTTTATTAGCATTAAACATGCAAAAAATATTTTCGTCATAAGGTTTTGTTTTGTACTTTGAAAGTACGATAAAATAGTGAAAATAAAGTTTGGTAAGATATAATGAATTTCATATTGTTAAACTCCTAATCCCCAATTCCCTATCCCTCCAATATCTCCATACTCTTTTTAATAATTTCTACTGCTTCTTTTATCTGTGTTTCATTAATAACCAGTGGTGGTGCAAACCTAATTTTATCACCATGGGTAGGCTTTGCAATAAGGCCATTGTTTTTCATTTCTATACACAAATCCCAAGCTGCATCTTTGTTTGGGTGGTTTATCACAATGGCATTTAGCAAGCCTCTTCCTCTCACAAGAGATATAAATGGAGAGTGTAACTTTTCTAATTCATTTCTAAAAAGTTCACCCATTTTTGAAGCATTCTCCGCCATTTTTTCTTCCTTTAATACCTCTAAAGATGCTATTGCAACTTTGCAAGCAAGTGGATTGCCACCATAAGTACTACCATGTTCACCTGGTTGTATGGTCATCATTATTTCATCGTTACACAATACAGCACTTACGGGTAAAACACCACCGCTCAATGCTTTTCCTAAAATTAAAATATCAGCTTTTACTCCTTCTGCACAAATGGCTAATAGGTTTCCTGTGCGACAAAGGCCTGTTTGTATTTCATCGGCAATCATTAGTACATTATATTCTGTACATAGTTTTCGCACTTTTGTATAATAGCCTACATCGGGCACCACTACACCTGCTTCTCCTTGTATAGGTTCAAATAAAAATGCTGCTACATTTTTATCTTGAAAAGCTTTTTCTAATGCAATAGTATCATTGTAAGGTACTTTTTCAAAACCAGGTAAAAAAGGACCAAAGCCAGTAGTGGAAGATGGGTCTGTACTGTAAGAAATTACACCCATTGTTCTACCATGAAAATTATCGTTGCATACAATAATTTTTGCTTGGTTTTCAGCTATGCCTTTCACTTGGTAAGCCCATTTACGACTAAGTTTCATAGCCGTTTCTACTGCTTCTACACCTGTGTTCATTGGTAGTACTTTATCATAACCAAAATAGTGGGTAATGTATTTTTCATAATCCCCCAGTTGGTCGTTGTAAAATGCTCTTGAAGTAAGGGTAAGTGTTTGCGCCTGTTCTGTAAGGGCTGCAATAATTTTTGGATGGCAATGCCCTTGGTTTACAGCAGAGTAACCACTTAAAAAATCAAAATATTTTTTATCATCTACATCCCAAACATGTACTCCTTTTCCTTTTTTTAAAACTACTGGCAAAGGATGGTAATTGTGTGCACCATATTTTTCTTCTTGTTCAATAAAATGTTGGGTAGCTGCGGTAGCATGCAATAAATCAGTCACGGAAATAAGTTTTAAAATAAAAAATAAAAGTGTAAGAGTCGTTGGTATATCCTCCCGAAATTGCGGAAGGCAAAGGAGTATTATCCTCGATGATTGAGCAAATCTAAATTGCTACAAAGAAAAGCATGTATGGTAATAATTATATTGATTTTGTAAAGATACATTTTTAAACTACTTGGCAAAAGTATTGTGAAGGAAATTTAAAATTAAGCTCATTTTCTTTATGAAAAATGCCATAGACAGTGCTACCAGTGCCACTCATAGCGGCATAAATAGCTCCATTTTTATAAAGTGTTTCTTTTATATCTTTTATTGTAGGGTGTTTGATAAAAACAGGTGTTTCAAAATCATTTTTTATACAATCTTTCCATTGGTTTACATCTTTCAATATATGTTGTTGTAAAAAACCTGCTGCTGAAAAATTATAGCTCTCTAAATTTTTAAAAGCATCTCCCGTATTTACATGTATGCCAGGGTTTACAATCATTATTTTATAAGCAGATAAATCAATGTTTATTGCTTGCAAAATTTCTCCACGCCCACTAGCAAAACTTGGTTTGTTTACAATAAAAAATGGACAGTCACTCCCTAATTGTAATGCGTAGTCAATAAATTTTTCGGAATTTATTTGTAAATTAAATTGATTGTTTAACAGTTGTAAAACAGCAGCGCCATCAGCCGAACCTCCACCCATACCAGCTCCCATTGGTATATTTTTATGCAAATGCATTTTTATATATGGTAATTGTGGAAAATCATTTTTTAGTACATGGTAAGCTTTTAAACAGAGGTTATCAGCATCATTGCCTTGTACTATTAAGCCAGAAGTTGTAAAAGTTATTTCTTTGTTTGCAGTTTCATCTAGCACAATTTCCAATACATCTTTTATAGCAATTGGGTAAAAAATAGTTTCTATGTTATGAAACCCATCAGCTCTTTTGCCAATAACATTTAAACCAAGGTTTATTTTACAATTTGGGAAAGTGAGCATTAAAGTTAAAATGAAAATGTATAAAAATTAAAAGCTTTGTATAGAGAAAATCAAAAATCAGCAATTAAAAAATCTAAAATCTAATTCCCACCTCTATGTTTTATTTCATCTCGTATAGCTATTGCTCTAATGTAATCCTCATGCTCAAGCACATCTGCAAGTAAAATATTTAGTTCTTCAAGACTCATGGTTTTTAAACTTTCTCTACCACTAGAAGCAGGAGCTGCAATGTTTGCAGGCATATCTTGCCTTGGGGTCATATCATCATCCATCATTACACCCGCTTGGTCTAGTATATGGTCGTAAGTAAATATGGGGCATCCAAAGCGCACAGCTAATGCCAAAGCATCTGAAGTTCTGCTATCAATTTCTACCGTATCATTTTCGCTGCTACAAACGAGTTTGGAGTAAAATATACCTTCTTGCAAATCATTAATCACAATTTCATGCATGCTTACATTAAAAGCCATCATAAAATTTTTCATAAGGTCGTGTGTAAGCGGGCGGCTCGGTCCCATACGCTCAAGTGCCACGGCAATTGCTTGCGCTTCAAAGCCACCAATTACAATGGGTAATCTTCTCAAGCCATTAATTTCTCCTAACACTACTGCATAAGATTGCGTTTGTGTAATACTGTGCGATAGGGCTACTATTTCAAGTTCTATTTTCTTCATAAATAATTGAGAGCAAATATAATTAAATATAGTAGTGGATTGAAAATATTTTTAATTGAATATCTTGGTTGATTCAAAGCTACTTTTCTTTATTATTACTTTCTTTTTTAGTGCTTTAGGGTTTGTTTTAAGTCGTTCTTTTTTGGCTTCCTTATTTTCCCTGAGCCTAAGAATTTTGGTTATATTTCATTTGAGGCAACACTATTATCTAAATGTTTAAATAATTAAATTAAGTAACTAGAATATCCCATAGCTTTTAAATTTTTATATACGTCGTAATCTCAAAATAAGTTGCATTTAGTATTTTTCTTTAAGTAGAGCAGCTTTGTATTCTATTCAATAATTTTTAAGATAATCAAGTAATTTATTAGTATTTATTTTTATACATAGAAAAAAAAGTAGGAAGAATTAGTTCTCAACGAAAAAATATTGAAATTGTAAATTCAATGTCATATTAATAAAAGATACTTTTTTTGCTAACTAATTAATAGCCAAAAAAGAATTGTTGTTTTAACATCAATTACCCACACTTGTTAATAAACAAAATTTGTAAGCCAACATTTTTATATTTTCTTACGACCTAATTAAATCACCTACTTTAATGAAAAAATTTAACTTTAGCATGGGGCGCAAGCTTATTTTATTATTTACTTTATTTTATGCTTTTACAACAAATGCACAAGTAATTATTACAAGTACGGCTACCTCTTACACACAAAATTTTAATACACTACGAGCTACTGCAGGCACATCTACTACATTGCCCACTGGATGGAGATTGTTAGAATCAGGCACTAGTGCTAATACATCTTACGCTAGTGATGCAGGTGCAACCTCCATAGGCAATACCTACAGCTATGGCACCGGTACAAGTACTGAAAGAGCATTTGGTACATTATTTTCTGGTTCTCTTAATTCAACACTAGGCGTACAAATAAAAAATAGTACTGCACAACTTATTACTTCTATTACTATTTCTTACACCGGTGAGCAATGGAGATCTGGTTCTACTGGTCGGTCAGATCAATTAGACTTTCAATACAGCACATCATCTACATCATTATCAAATGGTACTTGGGTAGATGCCAATTCACTTGATTTTATTTCACCAAGCACTACAGCTATCGGTGCAAAAGATGGAAACGCAACAGCAAATAAAACGCTAAAGACAGCTACCATTACTGGATTAAGTATTGCAAGCAATGCCACATTTTGGTTGAGGTGGGTAGATGCTGATGCAGTAGGCGCAGATGATGGATTATCTGTAGATGATTTTTCTATTCGATTAAATGGAGCGGATGTAACAGCTCCGCTTATTACTACCATTAATCCTGCCAACAATGCAAGTGCAATTTCTCTTAATGGAAACTTAGTGGCTACATTTAATGAGAATATACAAAAAGGTACTACAGGAAATATTGTTGTAAAAAGAGTAAGCGATGCCGTAATTGTAAACACAACTGCTGTAACAGATGCAAGTGTAACGGTGAGTGGTACAACGACAACAATTCCTTTTATTAATTTAGCTTATAGTACAGCTTATTATGTAGAAATGCCAGCTGGAATTTTTAAAGATATTGCAGGAAATAATTTTGCTGGTTTTACTGGTTCTGCAACTTGGCAGTTTACAACTATACCACAACCAGCTGCTACAGTTAGTGTAAATCCAACTTCTATTAGCTTTGGTTTTGTAGCATCAAGTTCAGTTTCTACAAATCAAAGTTTTACTTTTAATACTACAAATATTATTGGGGCATTGCTGGTTACAGCACCTAATAGTTTTCAAATTTCTAGAGATGGAATATCTTTTGCAACGGCACAAAATTATACTACAGCAGAAGCACAAGCAGGGCAAACTGTTTTTATAAGATTTGCACCAACCACTATTAATACAAATTATAGTGGATTTGTAAATTTCAGTAGTACGGGGTTAAATGATAATAAAGTACAGTTAAGTGGCAACTCTAATGTAGTTGAAGCTGCAGCACTCAATTTCTATTATGGAAATTTACATGCACACAGTAGCTACTCCGACGGTAATGCGGATGATCTTACAAAAATACCAGCAGATAATTATGCTTATGCAAAAACAGCTTTGTGTTTTGATTTCTTAGGATTGAGTGAACATAACCATGTGGCAGCAGGAATGAATTTGGCAAATTGGGCACCAGGTATTGCTCAAGCTACTGCTGCTACTACCTCTAACTTTGTAGCTCTGCATGGTATGGAGTGGGGCACAATTAGCGGTGGCGGTCATGCAATAGTATATGGTATGGATTCATTGGTAGGATGGGATCCTGGAGAAAATCAAATTTTTGTAGCAAAAAGCGTTTATACTGGTGCAGGTGGTTTGTTTGATATAATAAATAGGCATGGTTCCAATGCACTAGCATATTTAGCACACCCAAATACAACAGACTATAATGACTTATTAAATGGAACTTTTGATTTGGCAGCAGATAATGCCATTGTGGGTACTGCTGTAGAAAGTGGGCCTGCTTTTTCTGTAAATACTTCTTATACAAACCCAGCTACATCTATGTCATATCTTAGTTATTATAGAAGTATGCTTTCTAAAGGATATCATGTAGGCCCTACGATTGATCATGATAACCACAATTTTACTTTTGGGCACACTGCAAAAACAAGGTTGGTTGTAATGGCTGCATCATTAAGCGAAAATAGTTTGCTTGATGGTATGAGGAGAATGCGTTTTTATGCGTCTCAAGATTGCGGTGCAAGAATAAATTATACCATCAATACAGAACCGATGGGAAGCATTATTACAAAAGCAGGTGTGCCTACAATATCTGTAGGATCTATTACTACCAACCCTGTTTCGTCTGTAAGTATTATGTATGGCGAAGCTGGAAGTGGTGTAGCAGCTACACAACTTACCAATATTACAAATGGTACATTTACTTTTACAGATAATACACTTGCCAATTTAGCACAGCGTTATTATTATTTAGACATTACAGAAACAGATGGCACAAGAATTGTGACGGCACCAATTTGGTACACAAGAAATGATGCATCTACATTTGCACGTGGTGTTACTTCGCTTACATCTTTCTTTGCGGTAAATGAAAAAGATAGGGTTGTTTTAAAGTGGACTACAGAAAATGAAGAGAAAAATCAATCTTTTGAGATAGAAAGATCTATAGATGGAGGAAAAACATACACTAGTATGGGGTTGATAAATGCTAAAGGTGAAAGTGTTTTATTTAATTCTTATGGTTTGCAAGATATGTATCCATACAAAGGAGTAGCCTATTACAGGTTGTTGCAAAAAGGTAAATCAGGCATAAGTTTTGCCGATATTAAAGTAGTGGATAGAAGTGAAATAGCCGAGGCATATTATACAATCTACCCTAACCCAGTGCATGGAATACTTAATGTAAAAGTAATGGCCTTGGCTACAGAAAAAACTACAATTGAGATTTACGACATCACAGGAAGAAGAATGATAACACAACAGGTAACTCTATCAAAAGGTGATCAAAATATTTCGATAGACATGAGTAAATTACAGAATGGAAGTTATATTTTAAGATTAATGTTGAATGGAAAATTAACCACACAAAAGATTAATAAGTTTTAGAAAAAGAATTAATATTTTTTTGATAAGAACCCTGATAGAAATATTGGGGTTTTTGTTTTTTGTAAATATTGAGAGCTAAATTACATGAATCAAATACCGATTGTAAATTATACCAATTTGAGTTTAACAAAAAACCAATAAAAAATTCAATAGCTCCAAGATTAAAAGGATTTACTCAAATTTGATTGGATTAAATATTATGTAAAATGCTATCAAAAACCTATGAGCAATACTTTTTCCATTAATAAAATTTTACCAATATAAACGAAAATGCCGCAGACCAATCCAGCTTGCGGCATTCAAAACCTTATAACTTTAAACCTTGTACTTTTATACATTGCACATAGATAATTGTGTGCTTACATATTTATAAAGCCTTCTTTAATTTTACAGTTACTATTTCACCATCATTTTTAACTTCTACTATTTTTTTTATAGTGGCATCTGCAACTACATCAAAATAATTTGTATTTGTAAGGGTACTTGTACCTTGATAATACCCATTTCTATAATAATCCTCGTAGCCGACTACTGAGGTAGAATGACTAGCATGGTCGAATTTAAATATGGTAGTGAGTAAATACTTACCTGGCATTAGGTTTGAAAATTCAAAATGTCCCTCATCGTCAATTACGGTTGTTTCTATAAAACATAGTTCAGCACCTTTAGGCAATGGTAGTGTTGGTGGCGTGTAAAGACTATTTTTTTTGGGTTCATTGGCTTTATTCCATTCTTCAAAATAAGCTGTATAGGGTGTTAAAATAATTTTTGTACCCTTAACAGCAAATTGTTTTTTATCTGCACTCACTATTGTTTTGTTCAACAATACCAAAGCGTTTTTATTATCTTTTGCAAAAGCTTGCCCTTTAATTACAGCTTTTCCTTTGGTTACCAAATCCAAGGTTGCATCTTTATCAAATTTGTTTTTTAAAGGATTATAATCACTTTCGTTATTTGTAAATACATTTAAATCTCCATTAGCATCACTATACAAAATTTCCCATAATTTTCTTGTTTCTTTATCAATGAAATAAGTTGTGGTTTTTTGGGAAGTATTATCTAAAACAATTACTTGCCATACATTGTGATTGCCTGTAAAGGTTGCATAATATATATCAGATTTTACATTTAATATAATAACTGTTGAAAATTTTTCAGCTTCATTAATGGCACTGTAGTTATAAACTGGAATTTTTGCTCTAAAGCCTTCGGTTAATGGAAGTGTAGGTAAAATATATGGATAGGTATTAATGTCAAAATATCCATCTTTCATTTTTTCATTTATGGTAGTTTTGGATTCACTACCTCTTTCTTCTTCAAAACCTGTAATTTTATCAGAGAATTTTAGTTCTAACTTGCTGTCAATGCTTAACGTTTTACAAATAATAGGCTTTAAACTATTGGCATCACAAACAAGATGCTTTATCTTAGGAAAGCTTTTATCGTTCTTACTTAGCGTTGTGAAAACTTCTAAGGCTTTATTGTCAGATTTTACGGCTACTTCATATTTCCCTACCAATGTAATTTTGCCATTACGATGTATAGAATAATCCATGGTGGTGATACCCAATTTCAACATTGATTTATTGATTATTTGATCACCTGGCAAAATTGTAATTTGTGCAAAAGAACAAGTCGTGAACAAACTTATGGTAATTGATAGTACTATTTTTTTCATTTTTGCATGTAAATTTATAGATGAATTCATTTTATGGTTGACTTTTTTCAATAGATGCCAATTTTAAATAATTTCATAAAATAATTCATAAAGAAGTTTAAATCTTATATTTAGTACATGTTATATTCTCACCTTTCTTGCAATACATTATTTAAATAAAAAATACCCAAAAAGAATTTATAAAAATTCTTTTTGGGTATTGGTAATGTATTACAAATTAATTTCATGCCTTAAATATTAAGGATGTAAATTAGATAAATATTTTTTTATGAAGCTTTTATTTTTCTTACCGCCTCAATAATTTTTGGCATTACTTCAAAAGCGTCTCCCACAATTCCATAATCGGCTGCTTTAAAAAATGGCGCTTCGGGGTCTTTGTTTATAACTACAATTACTTTACTACGGTTTACACCTGCTAAATGTTGTATAGCGCCAGAAATACCAACGGCTATGTATAAATTTGGCGCAATGGCAAGCCCCGTTTGCCCTACATGCTCATGATGTGGGCGCCAGTGTATATCTGCCACTGGGCGGCTACAAGCAGTTGCAGCACCAAGCAATGTAGCAAGGTCTGTAATCATGCCCCAATTTTCAGGGCCTTTTAAACCACGGCCTCCACTTACTACAATATCAGCTTCGCCTAATGGCACTTCGCCTTTTACTAAATCTGTACTTACTACTTGTACTTTTGCAGCATCTATCGTTGCTGCAAAGGGTACTACTTCGGCAGTACCACCCGTTGTAATTATGCTAAACGAATTTGGATTTAAAGCAATTATTTTCTTTGCAGTAGTAACGGTAATATTTGCATAAGCTTTTCCGCTAAATACTGTTTTCTTTACGGTAAATCCGTTGCTTACATCTGGCAATGCAGCCGCACCCGATACCAATCCAGCTTTCATACGCACACTCAATCTTGGGGCAATGGCTTTACCGGTGGTATTGTTGGAGAATACAACTACATCTGCATTTTCAGCAGCCTGTGCAATTATTTTTGCAAATACTTGTGCATCAAAATTATTAAGTGATGCATCTGCAACAGTATGCACTTTTGTAATGCCATAGTTTCCTAAGCTGGTTAAATCATCGGCTACATTTCCAAGCAAAATCGCTTCTGCATTTGTGCCAGTAAGTTTTGCAACTTCTGCTGCATAACTTGCTGCTTCAAATGAGCTCTTCTTTATGTGTCCGTCTTGTTGATCTATAAAAACTAATACCATTTTCTTTAATTTATAATTAATAAATAATAATTAATAATGTTTTATAAGCGACGTTTACTTGTTTTAATGGTAGATGTAAGTAACTTAAGTAGTTCATCACAATCAACAACCATTGAACTATGCATTTTATCGTTCAAATATTTAGTTGCATTTAATAAATCTAACCAATATTTGGATTCATTAGCCTCTTTTAAACCTATGCTGAATTTATGTATAAAATCTTTTGTACTTTCTGCATATTCAGCTTCTCTTATTAACGCTCCAACTGAAGTTCCACTTCTTACTAATTGATTTGATACAATATACTCTCCATGTTTTGTTTTCAGATATTTGTATAGATTTAAAATTCTAATAGCAAATTGAAAACTTTTGTCTTTTAATACATTTTCTTTCATAATAATAGTTTGTGAGTTTTTTAATAATCTTCGAATTTAAAAAATTATTAATTATTCATTACTAATTATTAGTTATCCTAAAACGCTTTTGCTTCCTCATGTAATAATCTCACCAATTCTTCTGGGTTATCTGCATTTACTAATTTTACACCAGCTTTTGCAGGGGGTAAATCAAAAGATGTAATAGTTGTATAACTATCTACAGCAGCGGGTTCTACTACTTTTAATGGTTTTGTTCTTGCGCCCATAATACCTTTCATATTTGGTATGCGTTGCTCCGCCATTCCTTTTTGGCAACTTACTACCAATGGTAAATTTGCTTTGTCGGTTTCTTCTCCACCATCTATTTCTCTTACTACTGTAGCAGTTCCTCCGTCTATATCAAACTTTATTGCATGAGAAATGTATGGCAAATCCAATATTTCCGCTACCATGCCACCTATTGATGATCCGTTATAATCAATGGTTTCTTTACCAGTAAAAATTAAATCATAACTACCTTCTTTTGCTACAGCTGCTATTTGCGAAGCGATATTAAAGCTATCACCATTTTCAGAATTTATTCTAATGGCTTCATCACCACCCAAAGCCAATGCTTTGCGTATGATAGGTTCAGCATCTGCTCCACCTACATTTACCAAATGTAAAATAGTAGAAGCATCAGCTTCTTTCAGTTCTAACGCTCTCACTAAGGCATACCATTCATCATAAGGATTAATAATAAATTGCACCCCATCAGCAGCAAATTTTGTGTTGTTGTCACTGAACGCTATTTTTGAGGTAGTATCAGGTGTTTTACTAATGCAAACAAGTATTTTCATATTTGTATTTTATAAAGGTTGTTTATGCAACTAAAATGCAAATATACGGTACTAAAAACAAATTAGTTTGCCAATAAATAGAAAAATTATGAACAGAATTGATAAATTAAAAGAATTTTTACAAACCAGTCCTACTGATAGTTTTTTACAGCATGCACTTGCTTTAGAGTATGTAAAAGAAAGAAATGATGCGGAGGCGAAAAACCTATTTGAATCTATTTTAGAAAGAGAACCAACTTATGTAGGATCATACTATCACCTAGGAAAATTGCTCGAACGAGAAAAAAATATTACTTCTGCTATGGAAGTTTATGGAAAAGGAATGCAAGAAGCAAAAGCAGCGAAAGACAATCATAGTTACAATGAGATGCAAGGCGCTTTGGAAGATTTGGAGGAGTAGCCCCCCTAAATCCCCCACAGGGGGACTTGTAAATTGTTGAACCTGCTTTTGCCAGCAGGTAGGTTGTTGAATTGTTGAATTAATTCCTCAATTTACTTACAAATGCTGATGCTAACTTTACAAAGAACCCCAACGGGGTTCACTTTGAGTAACCACGGGTGCAACCAATGGGCTCGGGCGTAGCCCGAGAGAGAGAGTGATCCATGCCCATAAGCATACCAGTAGAGTCAGGTGTAACCCATAACCCAATGGAAAGTGTGCCAACCCTTTCAAACATTTACACACCGTAAAACCCACACAAAACAAAACGTTAAACCTTCGACTTTAACTTTTCAATTTATGGAATAAAAATAAGCTTGCATCAAAGAAAGAAAAAATACTTTATGCAATTCAAAACCATCTGCACTTGTTTTTTACTAGTTACATTTTCATGTAATAACAATGCCAATTCTACATCAAATAAAAATGAAAGTAAAATAACAATTGATAATAAAAATGGCAACTTACAAGAGGAAAACCCTACAAATGGAAATGAGTATGCACAAATAAAAAGCATACCATTACCAGAAGGATTTAGCAGAATAGAAAACAATGTAAAATCTTTTGCTTATTGGTTAGAAAATGTTTCACTTAAAAAAAGCAAAACAGTTTATAAGTTTGATGGATCTGAAAAATTTAACCAAACAGCACAGTTTGCTGTGCTAGATATTTCCGTAGGCAAAAAAGATTTACAACAATGTGCAGATGCAGTAATGCGCCTTAGAGCTGAATATTTATTTAGCCAAAAGGAATTTGATAAAATTGTATTTATAGATAATGCAAATACTAGTTACAAATTTGCGGAGCCATTTACAAGAGAAAATTTTACAAAATATTTAGATAGGGTATTTGGTATGTGTGGTTCAGCATCATTGGCAAAGCAATTAAAAATAAAGTCAAGTTTTAATAATATAAAAGCAGGCGATGTATTAATAAGAGGAGGTTTTCCTGGGCATGCAGTAATAGTGATGGATGTGGCACAAAATGCAGCAGGTAAAAAAATATACATGATTGCACAAAGCTACATGCCTGCACAAGATATACACGTACTACAAAATCCAGATAACGAAAACTTATCACCTTGGTACGAAGTAAATGAAAATGAAATTATACAAACGCCTGAGTATACTTTTAAAAAGAGAGAATTGAAAGAGTGGTAATAATTGGTTCAACTTTTGAAGAATTGTACTTTTATCTTATCAAAATACTTGTTCCTTGTTTTTGATAAATACTACCGTCACCCATTATAACTTCCAGCATCCAAACTACGGTTTGAGTAGGTTGTTTTATAGATTTATAAATACCATCCCATCCTTTTTTATTGGTGTTGGTTTCAAACATAAGTTCACCCCAGCGATTGAAAATTTTAAAATAATTAAGTTTTTTTATTCCAAAAATAGTAGGTTTTAAAAATTCATTTAAACCATCAGTATTTGGGGTAAAGGCAGATGGTACATAAATAGCAACTTCTTTTACTAATTTTATAGAAACTGTATCGGTGGTTATACAACCGGTATTTGTTTTTATATCTATTGTGTATGTTTGTTCAATTGGGCCTTTAAAAACTGGGTTGTAAGTATTTGCATTGTCTAAATATATTGCAGGTTTCCATAATGCTGTTTCTCCAAATGGCCTAGCCTCTAAATCTAAAGGAATATTTATTACACCTATTTCGTTTGCATATCTTATAGCTGCTTTTGGTTTATCTATAATTATTTTTTTGGTAATGGTATTGCCAGGTTGCGGACAATCTGTTGACCTAACAAGTAAACTAAGATTATAAGTTCCTGCAATGCTATAAGTAGGAGCAGGTGGGTTTTGCAAGTTAGATGTTTGCCCATTTGCAAAAGTCCATAAGTATGAAATTGGAGAGCCCACTGTATCAATGGTTGTGTTAATTATTTGTACTGGTAAGTTTATACAAATAGGGGGGGCTGTAAAATTTGCAATAGGGTTTTGCAAAACAGTTACATCAAGCATTAAAGAATCTGAACAAATATTATTACTGCTTGTTATTAATTTTACTCTATAAATACCTGCTTTGGTATATGTATGGCTTGTGTTTTTTGTAGTAGCTTCTTTGCCATCTCCAAATTTCCATAAATAAGTAATAGCACCCACAGCATTGGTACTATTATTTGTAAAATTAAATACATTGCTAAACAAACATTGCTTTGAGTTATCTATTGTAAAGCTAGGAACCGGTGTAGTTGAAATGTTTATTTGTTGTTTTGTTGTAGTGAAAGTACAGCCATAGGCACCAAAAAGTTTTGCATGATATAGTCCAGTTTGTGTAACAGTATACCTTGTTTGATGTGCACCTACGATTGGAATGTTATCTTTATACCATTGTATACTATCAGCCAAATCTACTTCTAATACTGCACTATCTCCACTACCAATGCAATAATTTGCCTTGCCAAATAATCTCATTGGGTTGTCAAAAACAACTGCTGCTACAGTTATCATGTCTGTTTGCAAACAGCCGCCACCATTGCTTCTTGCGGTTAAAGTATAGGTAGTAGTAATGCTAGGTAGTGCAAGAGGGTTGGCAATATTGGGGTTAGATAAACCCAATGCAGGAGACCAACTATAATTTACACTAAGGACAGGTGTTGGTCCAATTTTTACAGGGTTATGATTGCAAGAAACGGTGTCATTTCCTGCATTTGCAGTTACTATTAAATTATTAGTGATATCTGTATAAAGTGTATCTAAACATCCATATCCATTATAAGGTGTAAGCGCAACTGCTACTTGTGTACTTGTAGTAGGAGGGGGAGAAAAAGTAAGTATTTGTAGGTTGCCTAAAACTTGTGTAAAGGTACTGTTAAACCAGGTGTAACCCTGGTATCCATAAGGTGCTATTAAGTTTACTACACTATCGTCTGGGCAAAAAGAAGCACCTTCAAATCTTCCACTACATTCAGTATTTACATCTAAGTACGCATACCCAAAATGCCTTCTAAAAGTACAGTCCGATGTTTTAAAAAAAAGCTTTATTCTTTTGCCTGCAAGGCCATCTAAGTTTATTGAAACGGCTGTCCAATCTTTATAATACACAGCAGTATTATCTTGATTTGTATTTGATAATATAAACCCTGGAAGTGGGGTTCCAAAAGGGAAAAATGCAAACGAAGAGCAGTTTATAATGCCAGCATCTGTAACATTGGTAATTTCTATTTGCATCCTTGGTTGTTGATATTCTAAATGCATAGGATCTTGAAATACTACGGCATAATTATATATTAGTGTATATTCATTTGCATTGGCGGGTATATCAAATTCATAAGACATACCTTCTGCCTCGCCACCTCCAGTGTTGTTTCCAAGCTTTACAGAGTGCCCACTACCATTGGGGCAATTGATAGGAAAGTTTCCAAAAGGGTCAGTTCCAGCATTAGGAAAAGCAGGTATAATTGCATGCCTGTTTACCATTGGTGCACTGGGAGAAAGTGAAATAGTATTAACCCCACCAGCTGCAGATACAAAACCTGTGTAACATTGCCAACCATTAAAGTTGCCATTTTCAAAATCGATATTTGGAGGACAATTTTGTGCAGTTATAGACTTGGTAAAACATAAAAACACAACAGCAAAAAATATTTGCAATACGCTAGTGTAAAGCTTTTTTGTACAAGTGTAGTGAAGTATTATCACATTATTAATTAATACACTAAGTTAAATGTTTTTTAAACAAAAAGTGTAATTGTATTAATATTAACCGGAAATGGGGGATTTGGTTGCTTTATTACTAAAGTTGTGATGTAGAAAGCATTTTTTGGACTATGCCATGTTTGGACATTTAAAAAACATCTACTAGGAGCCACTGCTTTATTAAAATATTAGCAATATGATAAGAATAAGAAGTTTAGTGAAAATTTTTTGCCCGAAACAATAGCGCAATTGCGAACTAAATGCTCATTGGGCTTCCGTTTGCCACCTTATTGCCAAAAGCAATTGGTGGCAGCACATTGATTAAATTCTGAATATTCTCCTGTTTCTTTCTATTTTTTAAATATATTTTACCATTCTACTAATTTCTCTTTACCAAGAATATTTTTTTTATGCATTGCAATTGAACTTAAAAATCATCTTTACAGTCTTCTAATATATTTATTTCAAATCCACCAGGGTCTTCAACAAAATCAATAGGTGTTTTTTTACTTTCTTTATAATGAGCCCTGTAGAAGTGGATATATTTATCTTCAACTAATTCTTTGTTGATTTGCAGTTTTTTTTCATTCCCATTGATTATTTTTTCAATTTCTTTTTCATCAGTAGTTGGGTTTACAACAATAAATATCTCTCTTTTATCTTTTTCTATGAATTCTTTTTAATCGTTATATCTATTTATGTTCCAACCCAATTGGGTTGCTTCGATAATTTACATTTCCTTTTTATTTTTATTATTGCAGGATGATATATTCAATAAGTGAATTATAATAGCTTTATTAATTTTTTTATTGTATAAATGTTGCCTGAAAACGATTTCTCAAATTCAACTTTTGTGATGAATGGTTTATAATTTTTTATATGTTGTACCACAAACCAAGCCCTGAAACCTGCTAAGGTGTAATAGTCCGAGTTGTCTCTTAAATCGGGCATATCTAAACCAAAATGGTCATATAAAATTACTTTATATTTTATTTTGTAATTTATTCCGTCGTTGGTATTGAAATCGGTAATAAATATTTAATAGGGCCATGTGTCGTTTAACATCGCTTTCATGGTATGGCTTGCAGCCACCTCGAAAGCTTAGTTGTTGGTGGCAGTATATTAATAAAAATAAAAACCAAATAGTTATAGAAATGTCAATAATTAATTTCCTTTTTTTCTGTTTCGTAAAGTATAAAATTATTGAACTTTTCAATTTTATGAATTTTTCCGTTAATGTAATATTCATATAAAATAAAGTCCTTGCCAATTATATCATTATGAAAAGTTGTTTTTTTTATCAACTTTCCAACAGAGTCAAATTCAATCCAAGTACCAACTGATGTTCCTATTTCTTTGTATTTTCCTTGATAACTTATGCTCTTAATTTTTCCATTTTCATGATATTCATAAAAAACTGACGTGAAATAAGTATTAGAATTGCTATCTATGCTATCAATCTTACATTGAATTTCCTTAATTGAACCATTATAATAATAAGTTTTACTTATGATATTCTTGTAATGCTCAGTTTTTTGATGAGATTTACAAGAAAATAGTATTAAAGAAAAATTTAATAAAATTATTGAAATTTTCATATTAATAATATTTATTTACATTTAATAATATACCATCAAATAATTGTTTTGCAATTATATCTATACTTGAAAAAAGTAAATTTGCATCTTTAGGACTTGTAACAAAACCTAACTCTACTAATATTTTTCTTGGAGTTAGGTTACTAGTTCCCAATATTTGTAATCCCCTTATATCAATTTTTGGTGAAGTTTTTTCTACATTAATTATATTGTAATATGTAAATA
>JAYVID010000314.1:0-2067 GCA_043770525.1 Ferruginibacter sp. | reverse complement strand
ATCTGCCGCTGCACCAAAACCCGTAGCATTTGCATTGGCTACATTGTGCTGTGTATATCGTTTAGTACCGTCGTATTTGTTGGCAAAGAATTTTTCTACATCCATATAGCTAATTTATTTAGTAAAGTTACTACTAAAATATTTAGTTTTATTTAATATATTTGTATTCTATAAAAAAAGGGTGTTTGCTATAATATAATGCTGAAGAGTGGAGTTTGGATACGAGTATTTTTAGAGTGCTTGGTGGGCAGGGGAAGTTGTTTTGAAAGGATTCCTTATTTTACACTTATTATTACTTTATCAAATCTAACATTATGAATCAATTTGGAGGAAATTGGACAGAAGCCAAAATGGAAATAGTTGTAAGTTATGCAAAGGCGTATTTAATTATTATGGAAAAACAAAAATGGGCTAAAACAATGTATTTTGATGGCTTTGCTGGTTCTGGAACTATAGAAACGGATGAAACAGATGAAATAAAAGGTACAGCATTACGAATACTAGATATAGTTGAACCATCTCCATTTGATTTGTATTATTTCGTAGAATTAAACGAAGCTCATAAAGTAAGTTTAGAAAAAAGAATTCAAGAGGATTATTTTGGAAGAAATGCGCATGTTGTAAATGCAGATTGCAATGAGAAACTAATCAATATGGCAATTTTTTTAAAATCAAATACTAAATTTAGAGCTTTAGTTTTTATTGATCCGTATGGGATGTCCGTAAATTGGAGTTCTATAGAGGCTTTAGCAGGATTGGGAGTAGATTTGTGGATTTTAGTTCCTACAGGACTTGGAGTATCAAGACTTTTAAAAAATGACGGTAATATATCAGAATCTTGGTTATTAAAATTAGAAAAATTTCTTGGGCTTTCTCAAGAAGAAATAAAAAATCACTTTTATAAAAAGATTGAGCAAAATACTTTGTTCGGTTTAGAAACAAGTTATGAAAAAGAGAAAGATGCTGTAAATAAAGCGGGAGATTTATATAAACAAAGATTAAATTCAATCTTTAAATTTGTATCAGAATCCTTTGTAATGAAAAACAGTATGAATTCAATTATGTATCACTTCATGATGGCTACAAACAATCCAACAGCATTAAAAATTGCAAATGAAGTTATAAAACCTAAATATAAATTATAATGGCACAATCATCAATAGAATGGACAGAAATGACTTGGAACCCTACAACGGGTTGCAATAAAATATCAGCAGGTTGTAAGTATTGTTATGCAGAAGTAATGACAAAAAGACTTACCGCAATGGGAATAGACAAATACAAAGATGGTTTTGAAGTAAGGATACATGAAGATTCTTTGCAAACACCTTTTACATGGAAAAAACCAAAAGTGGTTTTTGTAAATTCAATGAGCGATTTGTTTCACCCCCAAGTACCATTAGAATTTATACAAAAAGTATTTTTTGTAATGAATGAAACGCCACAACATACTTACCAAGTACTTACCAAGCGTGCAGAAAGACTATACGAAATACACGACCAACTTACTTGGACAAAAAATATTTGGATGGGTGTTTCTGTAGAAGATGCAAGGGTAACGGATAGAATTGATTTTTTAAGAGAAACAAATGCACAAACAAAATTTCTTTCTTGTGAGCCATTAATTGGTCCATTGCCAAATATGAATTTAGATGGTATTGATTGGGTAATTGTGGGTGGAGAAAGTGGAAGAAAAGCAAGACCTATTTATGAATCTTGGGTTTGGGATATTAAGCAACAATGCAATGAACAGGGTGCTGCGTTTTTCTTTAAGCAATGGGGTGGGGTAAATAAAAAGAAAACGGGTAGAGAACTTGGCGGAAGAACTTATGATGAAATGCCTGCCATGCATTTACTACAAGAACTATAAGGTAGTTTTAATAATAAACTTTATTTATACCCAATAAGCAAAAAAGAAATCTTCATTATCATAGCTGCTATTGTAATGGCTGCTGTTACTGGCATAGCTACCCCGCTCGGCATAATCATCTGCCGCTGCACCAAAACCCGTAGCATTTGCATTGGCTACATTGTGCTGTGTATATCGTTTAGTACCGTCGTATTTGT